>JBGSKN010000026.1:0-14242 GCA_041741215.1 Erythrobacter sp.
CATGGCATGATCGAACCTTTCGTCGAAGCCCAGCGGCGCGACGGGGTGATTTCCTATGGCCTGTCGTCCTACGGCTATGACGCGCGGGTGGCACCGGAGTTCAAGATTTTCACCAATGTCGATTCTGCCGTGGTCGATCCCAAGCGGTTTGACCCCAACAGCTTTGTCGACCGCGAAACCGACGTCTGCATCATCCCGCCCAATTCCTTTGCACTGGCGCGCACGGTCGAATATTTTCGCGTGCCCGAAGATGTGCTGGTAATCTGCCTTGGCAAAAGCACCTATGCGCGCTGCGGCATCATTGTGAATGTCACCCCGCTCGAACCGGGCTGGGAAGGGCACGTTACGCTGGAGTTCAGCAACACCACCCCGCTGCCTGCCAAAATCTATGCCAATGAAGGCGCGTGCCAGTTCCTGTTCCTGCAAGGCAACGAACGCTGCGAGGTCAGTTATAAAGACCGCGCGGGCAAATATATGGGCCAGCGCGGGGTGACGCTGCCAAAGTTGTAGAGTGGCCGCCTTATGCCAACGCAAGCTGGCATCTCGGACTGAAATGCGGCACTGATCCGCCAGAGATCCCGGCCTGCGCCGGGATGACGGTTTCTGGAGGGATCACATGACCACCCGCGAATTCGACATCATCGTTTACGGCGCTACCGGCTATACCGGGCGGCTTGTGGCGGAATATCTCGCCGACCATTACGGCGCACGCGCAGACGGGCCGAAATGGGCGATGGCTGGACGCAGTCTGGCAAAGCTGGAGGAAGTGCGTGATCTGATCGGCGCGCCTGCCACCACCCCGCTGGTCGTCGCCAATGCCGATGACAGCGCCGATCTTGAGGCGATGTGCGCCCGCACCCGCGTCGTCCTCTCCACCGTCGGCCCGTATCAGCTTTATGGCGACAAGCTGGTTGCGGCCTGCGTTGCCACCGGCACCGATTATGCCGACCTGTGCGGCGAACCGGCGTGGATGGCCGAGAAGATAGCCGAGCATCAGGCCGCCGCCGAAGCCAGCGGCGCGCGCATCTGCTTTTCCAGCGGGTTCGATTCAATCCCCTTCGATCTTGGCGTGATGATGACGCAAAAGGCCTGTGTGGAACGCTTCGGCAAGCCCGCCCCGCGCATTCGTGGCCGCGTTCGCGCGATGCAGGGCACCTTTTCCGGCGGCACCGCGGCCAGCCTTGGCGCGACGATGAAGGCGGCCGCCAAAAGCCCCTCGATCATCAACGTTTTGCGCAATCCGTTCGCGTTGACGCCGGGGTTTGAAGGGCCGGATCAGCCTTCGGGCATGATTCCCTGCCACGAAGAGGATCTCGGCAAATGGGCCGCGCCCTTCGTGATGGCACCGATCAACACCAAGAACGTTCACCGCACCAACTTTCTGCTTGGTCACCCATACGGCGCTGATTTCAGATATGACGAGATGATGCTGACCAGCCCCGGCGAAGCGGGTAAGGCAGCGGCCACGGCGGCGCTGGAATTCATGAAGAACCCGTTCGGTGCCAAGCCGCCCAAACCCGGCGAAGGCCCGACCAAAGAAGAGCGCGAGAACGGCTTTTACGATGTCGTTTTCGTTGCCGACATGGCGGACGGCGGGCGGCTGCAATATGGCGTGAAGGGCCGGTATGATCCGGGCTATGGTTCAACCAGCCGGATGCTGAGCGAGACCGGGATCGCGCTGCTTTCCTGCACCAAGCCGGGCGGGATCGGGACGCCGGGCGCATTCCTTGGCGAAGATCTGGTCAAGCGGCTGGAAGAACACGCCAAACTGACCTTTGCGGTTGAAAGCTGAAAACGTGATCCCCCGCGCAAGCGGGGGCCTCAGGCAGCAGGCGCGCCTTGCCGGATGAGACCCCCGCCTGCGCGAGGGCTCGCGACTGGTGTCAGAAGCTCAGGCGCAGGCTCGCGCGGAAGTTGCGGCCCACCAGCGGGACGAACTCCTTGGTGAAACTGGCGTGGCGGCGGCCGGTCACATCGAAGATATTGTCGGCTGCAACCTGCACCGTCACGTTCTTGTTACCCGTCAGCGGTCGCCATGCGATCAGCGCGTTGACCAGTGTAAAACTGTCGGTCGGGGTTTCAAACGCGGTCACCCGGTTCTGCCCGTCAAACCACTGCACTTCACCGCGCAGGTCAAACGCAGTGGTTTGCGCTTCGAGCGCGCCGAGCAGGCTGAGTGGCGGGATGCGTGGCACGGCGGTATCATCGGCCAGTTCTGCCCGGACAAAGGATGCGCGCAGGTCGGTCAGCAGGCGGAGGCTTCCCGTATCGATCACGGGATAGGAAAGATCGGCTTCGACCCCGTAAAAGTCGGCATTCTGCTGCAGATATTCAAACACCGGCAGGCCATCTTCTTCCTCGCCGGTTTGGTTGAGGAAGACATAGTCGTTAAACCACTGGCGAAACGCGGTCAGGCTGAAGGTGCCCGCGCCGATGCTGCCGCGGGCATAGGCTTCCAGCCCCCACGCGCTTTCGGGTTTGAGGTCAGAGTTCCCGACTTCGAACGCTTGGGTGGCGATGTGCGGGCCGTCTGCAAACAGTTCTTCGGCGCTTGGGGCACGTTCGGCGCGGGAACCGTTCAGGCCGATGCGGATGCCCTCAACCCCTTCGTAAACCACGCCGAGCGCGCCTGAAAACGTATCGAAATTCCGTTTTATACCGAGCGTTTGGGCCTCGACATCGGTGAATTCGGCGCGCGCGGCCACTTCGATCTGAAACGGGCCAGTGCCCACTTCCTGCAAGGTGAACACGGCCAGCTGATCGGTCAGGTTGGGCGGGACATAGGCCTCTTCGCCCTGAGCAAAGAAATCGCGGTGCGAAAACTGGACGCCGGTTGATCCGCGCATCAGCCCCTGGGCGTTCTGCAGCAGTTCAGCGCGCGCTTCGATGCTGGTGCTGTCGAAAGTGGTGCCGATGTCAGCCCCTTCGAATTCGGTGTGGGTGTAATCGGAATAGCCGACCCGCAGTTTCAGCCGCTCGAACGCGCCTTCGCCAAGGCGGATGTCGCCTTTGAAGTCAGCGCGGAATTGTTCAAGGCCGATGGTGACGTTTTCCTCGCCCCCTTCCTCACCGCCTTCGCCGCCCTCTTCCCCGGCGTGGACTGTGCCGGGACGGGTGGGAACGCCGTAGCTGGAATCGTAATAACCGATCGACGCGCCAAAGGTGCTTTCGCCCAGGATCAGGCCGAACCCGGCATTGACCGTCCAGCTTTGCGCAGCGGTTTTGGCCACGGTGCCGCGCTGTCCGGCGGTGGCGCGCAGTTCGGCGGCGTCTTCCAGCGCGCCCTCGTCCGCTTCTTCGTCCGCAGCAGCAAGAACCTCGGCCCGCAGCGCGTTCGACAGCTGGAATCCGCCGATCTCGATATCGCCAGATTCGCGCCACGAACCATCGAGGTGGAGGACAAGGTTCGACCCCGCGCCAACATCAAGGCTGGCCGCGCCGCTGCGCATGTTGGTTGCGCTGTCGATGCCGCCCAGCGCATCGAGGTGGAACGCTTCGTCCGGCATCCTGGTCGGGATGCGCTTGTCGATCACATTGACCGCGCCGCCAATCGCCTGGCTGCCATAAAGCAAAACCGCCGGCCCGCGCAGCACTTCGATCCGTTCCACCGTGATCGGATCGATCGTGGTCGCGTGGTCGGCCGAGGTGTTTGAGACATCCGAGGTGCCAATCCCGTCAACCAGCAACCGCACCCGTTCACCCTGCTGGCCGCGCAGCACCGGGCGCGATGCACCGGGGGCAAAGCTGGAGGCAGATACGCCGGGAACCTTGGTCAGCAGGTCGCCGATCTGGCCAGTCACCATATCGCGCTGAATGTCGCCTATTTCGAGCACGCTGGTGCCTGCCAGCAAATCAAGCTGCTTGAGGCCGGAGGCGCTGACGATGATGGTGCCATCACCATCGGTCTGGCGATTGTGGACGTCATCATCGATCCTGGCGCTGGCCGGGGTGCCGGCGGCGGGCTGCTGTTCGGCCTGCGGCGTCCCCGCAAGCGCCGGGGCGGCGATGGCAGCCGCGCCGATAACAGCAGCAAGGGCGAGGGGGGACGAGGCAAGGCGGTTCTTGCGCGTGGTCATAGCGGGCCGTTGCTTTTATGAGATAACATATCACGCACCTAGCCCGATGTGCTGCAAATGCAAGCGAAAAATCGGTGGATGCATGGCGGAAACAGGCGAAATGGGGGATCGGTCACTGCCCTTGCAAACATTGCCTTGCTGCGCAGCAAATGCAGGTGAGCGCATCGCAGCCCTTGCCTGCGGCCTCGTGTTGCCGCAAAGCGCTGCCAGCAACTGGACAGCCACCAAGAGCACCATCAACCATGCCCACTTCATCCCCGCTTTCCGGCCAGCTTGTCACCATTTTCGGCGGCAGCGGCTATATTGGCAATTATGTCGCGCAAAGCCTGCTGGAACGCGGCGCACGCTTGCGGCTGGCGAGCAGGGCGCCCTACAAGGCGCTGGCGCTCAAACCGCTCGCCAATCTTGGCCAGCTGCAATTCCTTCCCTGCGATATCACCAACGAGACGCACGTTGCCGCCGCGCTGGACGGGGCGGATTATGTCGTCAATCTGGTCGGAGCGTTTGATGGCGATCTGACCGCGCTGATGGGAGAAGCCCCCGGAACCATCGCGCGCCTTGCCGCTGCCGCCGGGCTCAAGGCGATGGTGCATATCAGCGCCATCGGCGCCGATGCCGCTTCGCCCACCGCCTATGCGCGCAGCAAAGCGTTGGGCGAGGAGCGTGTGCTCGCCGCCTTCCCCAAGGCCACGATCCTGCGGCCTTCGATCGTCTTCGGGAAGGACGATAATTTCCTCAACCTGTTCGGCGGGATGATCGAGATGTTGCCGGTGCTCCCCGTTTTCGGGGCGCAGGCCAAGCTGCAACTGGTCTATGCCGATGATGTGGCCGAGGCCGTGGCAATCGCGCTGGAGCATCCCGATGCCCACGGCGGGCGCACCTATGAACTGGGCGGGCCGGAGCAGCTTTCCATGATGGAGATTCACGAGCGCATCGCCGCCGCGCAAGGGCGCAATCGGCGCTTCATCGCGGTGCCTGATGGCCTGTCGGCCGCCTTTGCCGCGCTGCCGGGCACCCCGATGAGCCGCGATCAGTGGGCGTTGCTGAAATCCGGCAGCACGGTTGCGCCGGGAGCGCTGGGCTTTGCCGAGCTTGGGCTTGAACCCAGGCCATTGGGCCTGTTTCTGGACAAGTGGATGACGCGGTTCCGCAAGCATGGACGCTTTGGCCTCAGCAACGACCGCGCCAAGGCACGCAACGCGTAAGCGGGAAAAAGCAGCCGTCCCCGCCCGGGCCAGACTGCCTGCTTCGTCCGCGCGAGCAATCGCAATGGAACACACGGGGGCTCGAAACCCGTCCGGCAGCTTCAGCCGGCTGGCCGCCGAAAGCTGCCGTTCACATGGACGGAACGTGCTAGCAGGGAATGGTCCACGATTTGCCGCTGGAGCTAGTCGAACCGATGGCCGATGCGATTGCGGAGCATGTCAAAGCGGCCTGACCTGCCGTGGCACTTGGTCAGATAGTATAGGCAGTTCATCCGACTGCAGCTTGCGCGCCTTCCTGAGTGTGTTAGTGGACTAACGCACTCAACTGGGGTTTTCTATGCGGTCTCGTAAATCAGTAACCGTACTTGCCGCGCTCGCCAGCGCCAGCCTGCTGCCTTCCACTGCCTATGCAACGCCGGACAATCTGGCGACAGATGTTGCTGCGCTTCTCGACAAATCCATCCCGGCTGACGGGCCCGGTGCAGCCGTTGTCGTCACCGAAGGGGGCAAGATAATCTACCAAGGCGCTCGCGGCATGGCCGATCTGGAGGCTGGCACGCCGATCACCCCGGACACTGTGTTCCGCCTCGCATCGATCAGCAAGCGGTTCGCCTCCGCCACGATGCTACAACTGGTGGAAGAGGGTAAGCTGTCGCTCGACGATCCGCTGTCGAAGTTCTTCCCCGATTATCCCGAACCGGGCGCCAGCGCGACCTTGCGTCAATTGCTCAATCACACCTCGGGCATCAAATCTTACACCAGCATACTGGGCTTTACGAGTGAAGCCAACGCGGCCCGCAAATATACAAGCGACGAATTGATCGCGGTGTTCAAGGATCAGCCGGCTGATTTTCAGCCGGGCGAAGCATGGTCGTACAACAACAGCGGCTATGTGCTGGTAGGCGCGATCATTGAGAAGGTGACCGGCAGGAGCTGGGACCAGGCGATCGTCGAACATATCTCCAAGCCGCTAGCCCTGACTTCCATCGCAGGGTTCGGCGACGAAGCGACGGTGCCGGGCATGGCCAAGGGTTACACCAGCGCCGAAAATGATCGGCCGCAATTGGCGCGCAAGATCGACATGAGTGTGCCAGCCGCTGCTGGCGCATTGCGCGGCACGGTGCTCGACATGGCCAAATGGGCCGATGCGCTGCATGGCGGCAAGGTAATCAGCCAGCCTTCTTACGAGGCTATGATTGCCCCGACCCAGCTGCCCGGCGGCAAGACGCAGGATTACGGCTTCGGTATCGGCCCATCCGATATTCGCGGCCACAAGACCATTGGTCATAGCGGCGGGATCTTCGGGTTTTCGACCGACAGCGCCTATTTGCCTGACGACAAAATCTTCGTGGCTGTATTTTTCAATTCGGATTCGGGCCCATTGAGCGCCGGAACACTGTTGCGCAAGATTGCCGCGATTGCGGTGGACGAGGCTTATCCTGAGTTCACTCCGGTCACACCGGATATGTCCGCGCTGGAGCCATTGTTCGGCGTCTACCAGATCAATGAAACGGACAGCCGCAAGTTCTTCGCGCGTGACGGCAAGCTGTTTACCGCGCGCAGCGGGGGCTCAGACATGGAAGTGTTCGCGGCGGGCGAAGGCCGGTTTTTCTATGGTTCCGACAGCCTGACCTGGTTTGAAATCATTGCGGACGTTGAAGGCGTGCCGGTGATGCAGATGCACCCCGACGGTGCGGAAAAGCCGGAACCCGCAATCTACGCCGGGCCGATGCCCAAACTGGAGACGGTTACTGTGCCGCGCACCGTGCTTGAAAGTTATGTCGGGGAGTATTCCACGCCAGTGGGCCCGATGATCATCAGTGTAACCGACGATAATGTGTTGATGGCTAAGTTGGGTCCGCAGCCAATCATTCCGCTCGCCGCGCTGAACGCAACCGAATTCAAAGTCAGTGTGGTCGACGCCAAGGTGAAGTTCACCGTCGAAGGCGACGCGGTGACCGGCCTGGTGATTGAGCAGGCCGGTCAGTCAATAGCGGGCGAGCGGGTTGCCGCGGAGGATTGACCGCAGCGCATAGGTCTTTGCACCCTTCGCCCCGGGCACTCGTCAACAGCGCGAAGATGGTCAGGTCGATTCCCGCGATCTCAGCCCGATGGCGGCCATTCAGGACACGACCCCGGAGCTGTCATCACCGTCATCCCGGCCTCGCCGGGATGACGGCGGACGGCAGAAAGCCACCCAATCCTCGACATTCGCCGACAAGCCAGCGTTGCCCGAAAGCGGGCATTTGCTGTGGCTCTGCGCAGCAAGCCGCACAGATCACAGTGCCTACAGACTGCTGAGCGCTCCTGGCCCTAAGCCAGCGCGCTTGCGTAAAGCGCTTTCAGATCGGCATAGGCCTGTTCGGCGGCGGCTTCGGCATAGACCGGGCTATCCGGCACGGTCCAGCCGTGATCGCCATCATAGACAGTGACCGTCGCGGGGACGTCTGCCGCCTTGGCCGCATCAGCGAACGCGGTCTTTTCCTGAGGCGCCTTGGCATCATCATTCCTGGCAACCGCGATCAGCAACTGCGCATCGACCTTGTCCAGCAGCGCATGCGGGCTCATCGGGTTATCAGCGCGCACCAGCCCGCCGCCGTGGAAACTGGCCGCAGCCTTGATCCGCGATGGTACCGCCGCCGCGCTCCAGATGGTGAACGGCCCGCCCATGCAATAGCCCTGCGTGCCAATGCCGCGCGCCCGGTCAACGCCGTCCTGCTGATCGATCCAGCTGACGGCTGCGCGCGCATCGCGCATGATCGCTTCGGCATCGAGCTTGCTGCGCCATGGGCCAACTTTCTGAAATCCGCCACTGGTGATGAAATCGGCAAAATCGCTGAATTGCTGACCGGCAACGTCGCGGTAATAGGGGTTCACCACCAGCACCGCATAGCCCTCGCTGGCGAGACGGCGCGCCATGTTGCGCTTGGCCTCGCGGATGCCGCCAATATCGGGCCACAGGATAACCGCAGGGTGATTGCCAGCATCGGGGCGGACAATGAAACCGTCCATCGTCCCATCAGCGGTATCGAAACTGATCTCGCCTTCGGTCAGGCCGGCAGCCGGAGACTGCGCGTTGCCAGCGCTTTCACCCGAAGCACACGCCGCCAGCGCCGCTGCCCCGGTGAGCGCGCCGAACTGGCGGCGGCTGACGGTTTGCTTGGCCCATTCGGCCAGTTTGCTCTCATCGCACATGCTCGCATTCCTCCTGCTGACCCCGTGCGCCATTGATAGGCCGGAGCAGCAGGCATGGACAAGCAGAGTTTCACGCGTCAACATGCGCAAAAGAAAACGGGGAGAGCGGGATCAATGAACCTTGTGCGGTGGGCGTGCGGCGCGGCCTTGTTGCTGTCTGCCGGGACACTGGCGAATTGCAGCCAGATTTTCGGTGGCAGCGGGGATGATGGAATCACCCATGCCGTGCTGGTCGGGGCGGACGGGGATAGCGCCAACTGGGTCAGCCACGGGCGCACCTATTCCGAACAGCGCTATTCGCCGCTCGATTCCGTCAACCGTGATACGGTCGGCGATCTTGGCCTGACATGGTTTGCCGATATGGACACCGCGCGCGGGCAGGAAGCGACCCCGCTGGTGATCGACGGCAAGCTGTAGCTCACCACAGCGTGTAGCAAGGTGAAGGCGTTCGACGCCGCCACTGGCAAGCCATTGTGGGAATATGATCCCAAGGTTCCCGGCGAAACCGCGGTCAAGGCCTGCTGCGATACGGTCAACCGCGGGCTGGCCGCATGGGGCGACAAGTTGTTCCTTGGCACGCTCGACGGGCGGCTGGTGGCGCTTGATCGCGAAAGCGGCAAGGTCGCGTGGGAAAAGGTCACGGTCGATCAGGCCAAAAGCCACACCATCACCGGCGCGCCGCGCGTGATCGATGGCAAGGTGATCATCGGCAATGGCGGGGCGGAGTTTGGCGTGCGCGGCTTTGTTGCGGCCTATGACGCCGATGACGGCGAGCAATTGTGGAAGTTCTACACGGTGCCAGAGGGCGGCGACCCGAAAGACGCGCCTGCCTATCTGCAAAAGGCTGCCGAAACCTGGAACATGGATGTGCTGGGCGCATCGGATGCGATTGGCGGCGGCGGCACGGTGTGGGATTCGATGGCCTACGATCCCGAACTTGACCTGCTCTATATCGGGGTGGGCAACGGCAGCCCGTGGAACCGCGCCTATCGTTCACCGGGTGCGGATGGCACGGGCGAAGGTGATAACCTATACCTTTCCAGCATCGTCGCGATCCGGCCTTCCACTGGCGAATATGTCTGGCATTACCAGACCACGCCGGGCGAGACGTGGGACTACACCGCCACGCAGCACATCATGCTGGCCGACATGACGATTGATGGCGCGGTGCGAAAGGTTCTGATGCAGGCACCCAAGAACGGGTTCTTCTATGTGATCGACCGGGAAACCGGCCAGTTCATCAGCGCCAAGCCCTATGTCAGTGTGAACTGGGCCACGGGGATCGATCCTAAGACCGGCCGCCCGATCGAAAACCCCGAAACCCGCGTGGACAAGACTGGCAAGCCTGCGCTGGTGACGCCGGGCGCGCTGGGCGGGCATAATTGGCACCCGATGGCGTACCATCCGGGCGAAAAACTGGTCTATATTCCGGCGTTCGAGGCGGCGATGATGTATGCGCCCGAAGCGGACTGGAAGCCCGATACCGCGCGCGGGTTCAATGTCGGGTTCAACCTTGGCGCGGGCGATCTGCCGCCCGATCTGGGCTTCCGCAAGCAGGTGGCGGGCACGCTCAAGGGGATGCTGGTGGCGTGGGATCCGGTAGCGCAGAAGGCGCGCTGGACGGTCGAACATCCCGGCCCGTGGAACGGCGGGCTGCTGGCGACGGGCGGCGGCCTTGTGTTCCAGGGCACCACCGGCAGCGAGTTCAACGCCTATGACGCGGCCACCGGTGACAAGCTGTGGAGCTTCGCTGCGCAGACCGGGGTGGTCGCGCCGCCGGTGACATACACGGTCGATGGCGAACAATATGTCGCGGTGCTGGCGGGCTGGGGCGGAGCCTATGCCCTGGTGGTTGACGGCGAAATCATCGACCGCAAGGCACCCGTGCGCAACATCAGCCGGTTGCTGGTGTTCAAGCTGGGGGGCAAGGCGAAGCTTCCGCCCGCGCCCGAACTCGCCGCGCTCCCGCTCGATCCGCCGCCAAGCCGCGCGAGCGCCGCAGTGATCGCTGTCGGGCAGGCGAAATATGGCCGTTACTGCTCGGTGTGCCATGGGCCGGGCGCGGTGGGATCGACCGTGCTGCCCGATTTGCGCCGCGCCGGAGCATTGGAAAGCGCGTCTGCGTGGAACGCGGTTGTCGAAGGCGGGATGCTCAAGGCGGGCGGCATGGCAAGCTTTGCCGGGTCGCTGAGCAAGGACGAAATCGAGGCAATCCGTGCCTATGTGATCCACCGCGCGAATGAGGACAAGGTGCTGGAAGGGGCGAAGAAGGTCGCGCGCCGCTGAATTAGCCCCTGAACACCACCGTGCGCGTTCCGTTCAGCAGCACGCGATCCTGCGCGAACAGGCGCACCGCTTCGGCCAGCACCCGGCGCTCGATATCGCGGCCCTTGCGCACCAGATCGGCGGGGGCGTCGGCGTGGGTGATGCGTTCGACATCCTGATGGATGATCGGCCCTTCATCCAGATCAGCGGTGACGAAATGCGCAGTCGCGCCGATGATCTTGACCCCGCGCGCGTGCGCCTGATGGTAAGGCTGCGCGCCCTTGAAACCGGGCAGAAAGCTGTGGTGGATATTGATGCAGCGGCCCGCAAAATGGGCGGATTGTTCGTCCGAGAACACCTGCATGTAGCGCGCCAGCACGACCAGCTCGGCATCGGTTTCCTCCGCGAGCGCGCGGAACGCGGCTTCGGCGGCGGGCTTGGTATCGGGCGTTACCGGAATGTGATGGAACGGGATCGCGCCAATATCCACCCGGATCGCAGCATCACGCGGGTAGTTGGAAACAATCGCGACCGGATCGATCGGCAACTCGCCCGTGCGCCAGCGATACAGCAGATCGACCAGACAATGATCGAACTTGCTGACAAGGATGATGGTGCGGCGCGGGCGGCGCTCTGCCGCCATTTTCCATGCCATCGCATATTCGGCGGCAAGGCCGGCGAACTCGCTGCGCAGCTGCTGGGATGTCGAGCCATTGGGATCGAACACCACCCGCATGAAGAACCGGTCAGTCCCGCCTGCCTCGGCGCGGTCGTTGAACTGCTGCGCGTCGAGGATATTGCACCCGCGCTCGAACAGAAAGCCGGTGACCCGCGCGGTGATGCCGAGCCGGTCTGCGCAGGCGAGGGTGAGGATCAGCGGTGCGGTCATCTTACTTTGCGAGCGCCGCCTCGCACTGCGCCATCAGTTCGGCGATGATGTCGGCCACCGGTTCCTCGGCCTTGACCATGCCGACCGATTGCCCGGCCATCACGCTGCCGTTTTCAACATCGCCGTCGATCACCGCGCGGCGCAGCGCGCCTGCCCAGAAATGTTCGATCTGCAACTGTGCCTCACCCATGTCGAGCGCGCCCGCATCGAGCAAGGCGGCGACTTCGCGTTGTTTGGCGGTGAATTCCTCGGTGCCCTTGTTCTTCAGGGCGCGCACCGGGATCACCGGCAGGCGCGGGTCGACCTGCACCGAAGCAATGGCGTCGCGGGCATTGGCGCGGAAGAATGCCTTCTTGAAATCGGGGTGGGCGATGCTCTCGGTCGCGCAGGCGAAGCGGGTGCCAAGCTGCACGCCTGCCGCGCCCATCTCCAGATAGCTGGCAATCGCCTCGCCCCGGCCGATCCCGCCGGCGACAAAGATCAGGTGCTCGGCGGCCAGTTCGGGCAGGATTTCCTGCGCCAGCACCGATGTGGAGACCGGGCCGATATGGCCGCCTGCCTCCATCCCTTCAATCACCATCGCATCCGCGCCCGAACGCAGCAGTTTCTTCGCCAGCGCCAACGTGGGGGCGAAACAGATCACCTTGGTATCGCCGCCGTCCTTGCCAGAGCCTTTGATCGCCTCAACACTGCCCTTGGACGGGATGCCGCCTGCGAGCACCACATGGGTGACACCGTGTTTGCGGCATACCGCAATCAGATCGAACAGCGCCGGGTGCATGGTTATAAGATTGACACCAAAGGGTTTTTTTGTGAGCGCCTTGGTTGCGGCAATCTCGGTATCGAGCAGTTCAGGCGTCATCGCCCCGCAGGCAATCACGCCGAACCCGCCCGCGTTGCTGAGTGCCGAGACGAGGTTGCGTTCCGAAACCCAGCTCATCGCGCCGCACAGGATCGCGGTATCGCAGCCGAGGAAATCAGTGCCGCGCTGCATGCACGCGGCGGTGTGGGGATATGTGTTCATGGAGCGCGCCCTAGTCGCCCTCAGGCGAATAGACAATCCGCACGCTGGCTGCGGCCTGTTTGACGAGCGTCACTGCGGCATCGGCGGTATCGGCGCGGGCCAGCGCCACGCCCATCCGGCGCCAGGGGCGGGTGGCGGGCTTGCCGAAGATTCTGACGTCCACCGCTGCGGGATCGAGCGCCAGTGCATCGGCCAGCCCCTCGAAGGCGAAGTTCTGGCTGTCCCGGTCGGCCAGGATCACGGCGGATGCGGCGGGGCGGGCGGCGATGCTGCCGGGCACGGGCAGGCCAAGGATCGCGCGGGCGTGGAGGTCAAATTCGTTGAGGTCTTGGCTGATCAGCGTCACCATCCCGGTATCGTGCGGGCGCGGCGACAATTCGGAGAAGATCACCGCGTCACCCTTAACGAAGAACTCCACCCCATACAGCCCCCACCCGCGCCCGCCGCCTTGCAGCGCGGTCACGACTTTCGCGGCCATATCCTGCGCCTTAGCGAGCGCGGCGGGTGACATCGCGGCAGGCTGCCAGCTTTCGCGGTAATCGCCGCGTTCCTGGCGGTGGCCGATCGGCGGGCAGAAGCTGATGCCGTTCTTGTGGCGCACGGTCAGCAGGGTAATTTCGTAATCGAATGCGATGAATTGTTCGCAGATCACCCGCGCCCGGTCACCGCGCATATTGGCGACGGCGTAATCCCACGCGGCTTCCAGCGCTGCAGCATCATCGACTTTGCTCTGGCCCTTGCCCGATGATGACATCACCGGCTTCATTACCAGCGGATAGCCAATGCGATCGGCCACGCCGCGCGCTTCGGCAAAGCTTGTCGCATAGCCATATTGCGAAGTCACCAGCCCCAGCTCGCCCGCCGCCAGATCGCGGATTGCATCGCGGTTCATGGTCAGCTGCGCCGCGCGCGCGGATGGTACGATGGTGAAGCCTTCTGCCTCCAGATCGCCCAGCACCTCGGTGCGGATTGCCTCGATTTCGGGGACGATCAGGTCGGGGCGGTGCTTTTCCGCCGCTGCCCTGAGCGCCTCGCCATCAAGCATGGAGAACACCTCGCGCCTATCGGCCACCTGCATCGCCGGGGCGTCATCATAGCTGTCACAGGCGATCACCCGCGCGCCGAGGCGTTTGGCGGCAATCACGAATTCGCGGCCCAACTCGCCCGAACCGAGCAGCAGGATGGTGGCAATGTGGCTCATGGGGGCGTGGCATTACCGATCCGTCCGCGCGAGTCCAGCAGGGGCACCCTAATCTCAAACCCCGTTCGCCCTGAGCTTGTCGAAGGGCCGTCCTGCTTGGGGCCGCAAGCCGCTACCAAGAAGAAGTACAGTCGTTGACGCTGCGCGTCAGCTTCGCTTCCGACTAGCTCAGGACGAACGGAGAAAGTGCGGGTTTCGCATTACGCTGCCCGCCGGTGCCCCGACACAGCGACTTTCCGACCGCCGCCCGCGCGCGCCATCACCAGCCCTAGCTCGGCCTCACGCAAGGTCCAGTCGACCGTGCACTCGACTCGGGCGAGCCCCCCGCTGGCACTGAGCTGCGGGGCCTTGGCCGAGACGGGGGCGGCCAGGCCTGCGAAGGTCAGA
>JBGSKN010000027.1:0-5104 GCA_041741215.1 Erythrobacter sp.
CGGGCGCGCTTTTCGCTCGGCTTTTCGTAGTGGCGACGCAGCTTCATTTCGCGATAAACGCCTTCACGCTGCAGCTTCTTCTTGAGCGCGCGCAGGGCCTGATCGACATTATTATCGCGAACCATGATTTGCATAAACGACAACTACCTCAATCTATAAACGCCAGAGCCCGCCCGAATCTCGCGGGGATACGCGGTCAATTTCCACTGAAAGTCGGGCGATTCCCACGCGGGACCGCCCTGATTACGGCGTCCCGATAGTCCAACACTGTCTGAAAGGCAAGCCGCCAGCGACGCATCAGGGCAGAATCGCCGTTTCACCGCCCCTGCTAGGCAGATTGCCCGCGCGGCGCTAAGAGCCTTGGCGATGACCTCCCCTGCCCTTTCTCCGTTCGCCGCATCGGCGCTGGTCGCCTCTGGCGGCGCGCTTGGCGCGCTGGCCCGATATCAGACCGGCCGCCTTGTGCCCCACCTGCTCGGCCCGCGTGTGGCCGATGCCTTTCCCTGGCCAACGTTGACGGTCAATATCATCGGGTCGCTGGCGATGGGCCTGCTGATCGGATGGTTTGCGCGCAGCGGCGCGAATGAAGGCCTGCGCCTGCTGCTTGGAGTCGGCGTGCTGGGCGGGTTCACCACCTTCAGCGCCTTCAGCCTTGAAATGATGTTGCTGGCACAGCGGGGTGCCGCCGGGCTGGCCGCGGGATATGCCGCGGTTTCGGTGCTGGCCGGTCTTGCCGCATTGTGGCTGGGCTTTGTCGTGATGCGGGGTGGAGCGTGACTATCACCGCCCCCCCGTCGGACAACGTCCGCCAGTTCACCGTCAGCGAAGATGACGACGGCATCCGTCTCGACCGCTGGTTCAAACGCAACCTGCCGCTGATCGGCTTTGCCACCGTATCGCGCTGGGCGCGCACCGGGCAGATCCGGGTCGATGGCAAGCGGGTGAAGCCCGAAGATCGCCTGGCCGAAGGTCAGGTGCTGCGTGTCCCGCCGGGCGGTGAGGAACCACCCGCGAGCGGTGAGCGCAAGCACAGGCCGCAGCGCCGCGTGCTCTCGCCCGAACAGATCGCCGAGGCGCATGACATGGTGATCCGCGAAACCCCGTCTGCAATTGTGCTCAACAAACCGCCCGGCCTCGCCACGCAGGGCGGCAGCAAGATGACCAAGCATGTAGACGGACTGCTCGATGCCTTTGTCACCGACGAAAAAACGCCGCGCCCGCGGCTCGTCCACCGGCTCGACAAGGATACCAGCGGCGTGCTGCTGATCGCGCGCACGCCGGGGGCGGCGGCGAGCTTTTCCAAACGCTTTGCCAGCCGCTCGGCGCGCAAGGTTTACTGGGCGCTGGTGGTCGGCAATCCGGCGCTGGCCGAAGGGGTGATTGACGCCCCGCTCGCCAAGCAACCGGGCACCGGCGGCGAAAAAATGCACGTCGATGAAGAAAACGGCGCGGCGGCGAAAACCCGTTACCGCGTGGTCGATCATGCCGGAGAGCGCGCCGCGTGGGTCGAGCTTGAACCGCTGACCGGGCGCACCCACCAATTGCGCGTGCATATGGCGGCGATCGGCCATCCGATCGTGGGCGATGGGAAATATGGCGGGCCGGATTCGTTCCTGACCGGCGCGGTCAGCCGCAAGATGCACCTGCACGCGCGCCGGTTGATCATCTCCGAACCCTCGACCAAGGACGGGAGCGGCGGCAAGCTTGATGTCACCGCCGATCTGCCGCCGCATTTCGCGATGAGCATGGATTTGCTGGGCTTTGATCAGGGTCTGTCCGACGCCGCGCCCCTGCGTGAGGAAACGCCGGAGAAATCGGGCGAGGAAAAGAAGCAGGCCGCCCGCCGCCATTTCAAACAGGCGCGCAAGGAAACCCGCAGCCCGCGCCGCGCGCGCGGCGATGTGGTGGTCAAAGGCAAGAAAGCACCGGGCAAGCCTGCTGGAAAGCCCGCCGGAAAGCCCGCGCCGAAACCGGCTAAATCTCCGGCCAAATCTCCGGCCAACCGGGCGCGGCCAGCCCCCAAGGGTGGCGGCAAAGGCAAAACGCGCTGATGCATCCCAATCCGCTATTCCACAAAGATGATCGGGCGGCGTGCCACGCGCTGATCCACGATATCGGTTTCGGCATGGTGTTTGGTGCCGCCCCCGATGGCCAGCGCGCCGCGCATACCCCGCTGCTGATCGGCGCTGACGGCACGGTGCAGTTCCATCTGGCGCGCGGCAATGCGCTGGCCCGGCATCTCGATGGGGCCGAGGCGCTGATCGTGGTCAATGGCCCCGATGGCTATGTTTCGCCGCGCTGGTATGCCAACCGCGATACCGTGCCGACATGGGATTACACCGCGCTTGAATGTCAGGGTCGGGTGCGTCGGATGGATGATGCCGCGCTTGATGCGTTCCTTTACACTCTGATCGCCAAGCATGAGGCCCGGCTGGGCGGCGAGCCATGGCGGGCCGAGGAATGTTCCGCACCGACATGGTCGGCGCTGTTCGGCGCGATTATCGGGTTCGAAATGGAGGTGCAGGCATGGCGCCCGACCTTCAAGCTGTCGCAGAACAAGCCCGCCGATGATCGCGCAAGGATTGCCGCAGGGCTGGCCGAGGCTGGAAACCCGGAGCTCGCGCAATTGGTTCAGGGCGTCGACCAATGAACGCCGTGCGGCTCGCCGTGTTCGATTGCGATGGCACGCTGGTCGATGGGCAGGCGGATGTGTGCTGGGCGATGGAGCGCGCCTTTGCCCGCGCGGGTCTGGCTGCGCCCGATAGCCAGTTGGTGCGGCGGATTGTCGGGTTGAGCCTGCCGGTTGCGGTGCGTGAACTCGCGCCCGACCTTGCCGAGGAACAAGCCCGCGCCGTTACCGAATATTACCGTTCCAGCTACCGCGCGCGGCGCGAAGTAGGCCTGCTGGATGAACCGCTTTATGATGGCATGGCCGAACTGCTCACCGCGCTGCATGGTGCCGGATGGAGCCTTGCGGTTGCCACCGGCAAGTCTGATCGCGGGCTGGCCGCCTGCCTTGCTACGCACGGAATTGCCGATCTGTTCGTCTCGCTCCAGACCGCTGACCGCCACCCTTCCAAGCCCCACCCGGCGATGCTGGAGGCTGCCTTGTTCGAGGCTGGTGCGGCTCCGCATCAGGCGGTGATGATCGGCGATACCAGTTTCGATATGGCGATGGCGCGGGGCGCCGGGGTGCGCGCGGTTGGCGTGGCATGGGGCTATCACGCCCCGCATGAATTGCTCGCCAGCGGCGCGTTGAGCGTGGCGGGCAATGTCGGCGCGCTGGCCGATGCGCTTGAGGCGGCGCTGCCATGACCCTGTCCCCTCGCGAAGCTGCCGAGGCGCAGGCGCAGCGGCGCTACATCATCATGAACGTCGCGCGCGTGGGCGGCATCGCGGTGCTGCTGCTGGGGGTGGCGATTACCCGCGGGGTGCTGCCGGTAAAGCTGCCGTGGGCGCTGGGCGCAGGGCTGGCGGTGCTGGGGCTGCTGGAGTTTTTCTTCCTGCCGCCGATCATCGCCAAGCGCTGGAAAGCCGGAGACAATAGCCTCCGATGATCTGCAGGTTCTACACCGATGTAACGCTTGGCCAGCAGCCCGGCGGGTGGCAGGTGCTGCTCGATGGACGCGGGGTGAAAACCGTGGGCGGCGCAGCGCAGATCGTTCCGGGTCAGGGCTTGGCAGAGGCGCTGGCGGCGGAATGGCGGCGGCAGGGCGATAAGATCGATCCCGCCAGCCTGCCGCTGCGCGATATGGCCGATTACGCGATCGATGTGGTGGCCGGGGATCGGGCGGCGATTGCCGATGGCCTGATCGCCTATGCCGAAACCGATACGCTGTGTTACCGCGCCGATCCTGATACGCCGCTTTACGCCCACCAACAGGCCGTGTGGGAGCCGTTGCTTTTGCGGTTCGAGGCGGCGCATGGCATTGCGCTGGTGCGGGTCAGCGGGATTCTCCACCGCCCGCAGCCGAACGACGCGTTAGGGGTGCTGCGCGCCCGGCTTGAAGCGCTGAATCCGTTCGCGCTGGCAGGCGCAGAGGCGATGACAAAGCTGGCCGCATCACTCGTCACCGCGCTCGCCGCAATCGACGCATCGGGCGAGGACGAAGCGCTGGCGCTGTGGCAGGCGGCGTGCCTTGAGGAAGAATGGCAGGCCGATCTATGGGGCCGCGACTGGGAGGCCGAAGAACGCCGCGCGGGGCGCGAAGCAGGTTTCCTGCGGGCGTGGCAGTTTGCGAAGGCCGCGGGGGGGGGTAAGCCCGCAAGCGTAAATTCAGGCGCCATCGGCCTTTTAACACTCGACCTGCGATTCGGCTTTCGCTAAACAACGGAGAAGGCTGCCAAAAGGGGACTATCGTTGTTTTATGTCATCTTCCTCTTCTTCTGTTCTCTGATTTGGCTGGCGTCCGGCATCGCCAGCGCGATCGTAATGAGCAACAAAGGGATCAGCGGCTGCGCAGGCTTTGCACTTGGTATTATTCTCGGCCCCATCGGCTTGGTAATCGCTCTTATTTTGCAACCCAATAACGCCGTACTTGAACGTAATGATTTGCACTCCGGCTTGCACAAAAAATGCCCGTATTGTGCTGAGTCAATTCGCGCCGAGGCTACAAAGTGCCGACATTGCGGATCGCTTTTGCAGCGGCCTTTAGATCTAGAGCTGGCCAAACAGCTTCAATTTACAGCGACGGAGTTGGATTTTTACGGTGAAAAACAATTAATTACTTTAGAAGATGTTATTGCTACTGGTGACGCGGCGTCTCAGTCAAGCGTATGCACGGCGATTTGCAAAAAGATCGGAAGGCCGCCCTTTCAAGGGCCGCCAAGCGATTTTCTAGCCGCCTATCAAGACCAGCTCAGGCGTCATCTCCAGGATAACGCCGCCTAAAGTCAGGGTCTAGTTACCCCCCCGCGACCCAATCCGCGACTTGGCCTGCCACCGTGTTTGCCGCCCGGTTCAGCGCCGCGCCCACTGCGCGGGCATCGGCTGGCACCCCGGTTTCGCGCGCTTCGAACCGGCGTGTGCCGGTCGCGCCCGCATCGTCGATCCTGATCGCATCAAACCGCACCACCACCGCCGACGTGCGTGCGTCATAGCCCA
>JBGSKN010000028.1:0-3006 GCA_041741215.1 Erythrobacter sp.
GACAGCGCTACGCAGCGCGCGCGGCAGGCGTGGCTGTCAGGCCTGTGCCTTGAACACGGTTTCCGGATGAGCGACCGGATGCATATTCACTTGTATGGCGATACGCGCGGGACGTGACACTTGCTCCCCTCCCCGGGGGGGCGGGGGTGGGGGCTCTGCCCTCCGAGGTGTCGAACCCCCATCCCAACCCTTCCCCACGGGGAAGGGCTATAGCGCCAACGCCTCGGCGCAGGCAAAGCCGCTCGCCCAGGCCCATTGGAAGTTGTATCCGCCAAGCCAGCCGGTGACATCGACCGCCTCACCGATGGCATAAAGGCCGGGGACTTTGCCTGCCTCCATCGTCCGGCTGGAAAGTTCCGCTGTCGCGATGCCGCCTGCGGTGACTTCGGCCTTGGCGAGGCCTTCGGTGCCATTCGGGGAAAACCGCCAGTCGGCCAGCCGCGCCTGCGCGCCGCGCAAGTCCTTGTCGGTGATATTGCCCAATTCACGCTCCAGCCCCATCCGGTCGGCCAATGCATCGGCCAGCCGTGCGGGCAGGGATTCGCGTAGCAGGGTTCGCAATTGCGTGCGCGGGCGGTCACGCTTGGCCGCGATCAGCCAGTCGCTTGCCGCGCCGGGCACGAAGGTGATCGCGACCTGCTCGCCATGCCGCCAATAGCTGGAGATTTGCAGGATCGCGGGGCCGGACAGCCCCTTGTGCGTGAACAGCGCGGCCTCGGCAAACTCGGCCTTCCCGGCCCGCGCCCGCACCGGCGCAGCGACCCCTGACAGCTCACGGAACAGCGCGTCCTCACCCCCCAGCGTCAGCGGGACGAGTGCAGGGCGCGGTTCGACCACCTTCAGCCCGAATTGCCGCGCGAGGGCGTAGGCAAAATCGCTCGCGCCCATCTTGGGGATTGATGGGCCGCCGGTGGCGATGATCAGAGCGGGCGCCTGCCACACCCTTCCATCGGCGGCAGTCACGGTAAACCCGCCATCGGCCCGGCGCTTAACCTCGGCCACTTCGACGTCGCAGCTCAACGCCACACGGTCATCCGGGCATTCCGCCAGCAGCATCGCCACAATCTGCTTTGCCGATCCATCGCAGAACAATTGCCCCAGCGTCTTTTCGTGCCACGCGATGCCATAGCGATCGACCAGCGCCAGAAAATCGGCAGGCGTATAACGCGCCAGCGCCGACTTGGCGAAATGCGGGTTGGATGAGAGGTAATTGCCCGGCCCCGCGCCCAGATTGGTGAAATTGCACCGCCCGCCACCCGAAATCAGGATCTTCTTGCCCGGAGCATCGGCCTTTTCCAGCAGCGCCACACGCAGCCCGCGCTGCCCCGCCTGCCCGGCGGCGAACAGCCCGGCCGCGCCCGCCCCCAGAATAATCGCATCATGTTGTTCCACAGACCTGCCGATAGGAGGCCGCGCAGGAATTGCCAATCATGCCCTTCCATCCCTATCTGCACAACCATGGCCAGAACCCCCGCAGGCACCCCTGACGACCCACGCGGTGCGGAGCGTTTCAACGAGGAGCGCGCCGCCTATACCGTCGCCAGCGCGCAGCCCGATCTGGAAGGCGGGGTGGCGGCGATCCGCGATATGGTGAAAGTGCTGAAGCCCGTCCCCGGCGTCTACCGCATGCTCGATCTGCGCGGCGAGGTGCTCTATGTCGGCAAGGCCCGCAGCCTGAAGGCGCGGGTGGCGAATTACACCCAGATCGCCGGGCTGTCCGGGCGGTTGCAGCGGATGGTCAGCCAGACCCGCAGCATGGAGATCATCACCACCAATTCCGAGGCCGAGGCGCTGCTGCTGGAAGCGCAATTGATCAAGCGGTTCCGTCCGCCGTTCAACGTTCTGCTGCGCGATGACAAGAGCTTTCCCTTCATCCTGCTGCGCGCCGATCACGCCTACCCGCGTATCCAGAAACATCGCGGCGCGCGCCGGGCCAAGGGCAATTATTACGGCCCCTTCGCCAGCGCGGGCAGTGTCAACGCCACCTTGAATGCGCTCCAGAAACTGTTCCTGCTGCGATCCTGCACCGACAGTTTCTTCAACAACCGCGACCGCCCGTGCCTGCTGTATCAGATCAAGCGTTGCTCGGCCCCGTGCGTCGGTCGGATCAGCGAGGCCGATTATGATGCGCTGGTGCGGCAGGCGAAGGATTTCCTCTCAGGCAGATCGGGCGCGGTGCAGGCCGATCTTGAACGCCAGATGGCCGAGGCGGCAGAGAACCTGCAATTCGAAACCGCCGCCATGCTGCGTGACCGGCTGAGGGCCGCGACCTTCATTCAGGGATCACAGGCGATCAATGCCGCCGGACTGGGCGATGCCGACGTGTTCGCGCTGGCGGCCAAGGGCGGGGTGATGGGGGTGCAGGCGTTCTTCATTCGCGGCGGGCAGAACTGGGGCCACCGCGCGTTTTTCCCGCGTCATACCAATGATGTCGAAGAAGCGCAGGTGCTCGCCAGCGTTATGCTGCAATTTTACGAGGAAGTGCCGCCGCCGCCGACCATTCTGGTTGATCGTAACCTGCCCGAACGCGAGTTGATCGAGGCGGCGCTTTCGGAGGTGGCTGCCAAAACAGGGGGGCGCAAGGTGCGCGTCTCGATCCCCGAACGCGGCGACCGGCGCAAGCTGCTGGCGCAGGCGCAGCGCAACGCGGTTGAGGCGCTGGAACGGCGGCTGGCCGAAACCGGCACCAAGGCGAAGATCAATCGCGAACTGGCCGAATTCCTCGAACTCGACGCCCCGCCGCAGCGGATCGAGGTTTACGACAACAGCCATATTCAGGGCAGCAAAGCGGTTGGCGCGATGGTGGTCGCCGGGCCGGACGGCTTCGAGAAAGGCCAATACCGCAAGTTCAACATCCGCGAGGCGCAGTCGAATGACGATTTCGCGATGATGCGCGAAGTGATGGCGCGGCGGTTCCGGGCGTGGGGCGATCCTCCCCAGAATGGGGAGGGGGACCGCGACCCACAGGGTCGGGGTGGAGGGGCGGACGCCGCGGGCCCCCCCCCC
>JBGSKN010000029.1:0-3541 GCA_041741215.1 Erythrobacter sp.
CGAATGGCTCAAGGCAAGCCCATTCCTCGTCGCTCATCAAACCTCGGATCACGATAGCCTCCCCAAAAGCCACCTTGAATCACATACTGGTCCTCTTGGGAATCCCCTTTGTCAACAGGTCCTAGAAACACGTCGTTAACCTTGGCCCCCGGGACGAGTGCGCGGATCGCCTTGACATCAGCCAGCGGCAGGCTGCGCCCCTCGATTACCCGGTTCGGCGAAATCGCCTTGTTAAAGCGGGTCTTGGGCGCGACCATTTCGCCCGTGAGACTGAATTCCTTTTTGATCAGCCCGGTCACAACCTTGGCGAGGCCAGGTGCCGCTCTGGCTGCGACTTCGATCTGCTTGAGCATGGCGTTGATGTAGCTCTTGCCAAGCAGTTCTACCGCGCTGGGAACTTTGCCCGGTTTCCATGTGTCAGGCTGATCGGGTGGCGGAGCATCTGGCTCCAGCGTGTGCATCGCCTCCATCAGGTCGATCCCGCTCATCCCGTCGATCGCTGCGTGGTGAACCTTGGTCACCATGGCGAAGCTGCCCGGAGCGACGCCAGCAACGTTGTCTAGCCCCTCGATAACAGTGAATTCCCACGGTGGGCGGGTCAGATCGAGCGGGCGGGCAAAAATGCGTGCCGCCTGAATGCATAACTGGCGCCAGTCGCCCGGCTTGGGCAACGCGAGATGGCGCACATGGTATTCAAGGTCGAAATCAGGATCATCAATCCAGTAGGGGTAATCCAGATCAAGCGGCACTCGCACCATGCGCTGACGGATCGTGCGGCTGAGCTGTTTCCGGCTGTCGAAGAACGACAGGATATCCTTGAAGCGGACGAACCCGCCCGGCGCAGTCGCAGGATTATAAATGGGGCATGGCCAGTATGGCAATCCGTCCGGTCGGTGGCAAAGTCCTGGCAATGCGCCGCGCGCTTAATCCACGATGTAGCGTGCCTGCAGGCTAAAACTGCGCCCGGCGCCAAGCGCGCCGCCGGGGCGGACGCGGAAGCCGGTGACGCTGGCATCGCAGCCTTGCCCATCGGCGGTCGGGGTATAATTCCAGCTTCCGCCGCCATCGGCTGAAAACTCCAAACTGTCGACCGCCGAGCCAAGCGCGGCAAAGTTGTAGATCAGCCCTGATCCGCCCGGATCGTTAAAGATTACAGGGCCACCCACGCGGGCAATCTGGCAAAGTTTGGCATCGGCCGGGCCATTATCGACCACCACCACGCTGTTGGCATCGGTCGCCGCAGTGCCGTTATTGGCGACCGAGATGAGGTATTCAACGAGCGAGCCCGGTATCGCCTTGGGGTTGCTGGCAAGATTGACCGGATCGGAAATCAACGAACTGACCTTGGTTACCGACAGCGTGGCAAACGGGTTGCACATGATCAAATCATGCAGGCTGATCCCATGCTGGCCCGGATTGGCGGGCGCAGTGGTGTGATTGCTGTACCGAATGGTGATGGTGTCCACCGGATCCGTGAACGTCACAACCAGATTGCCAAGGGCTTCGTTGTCTGCGGACAGCACGTCGCCGATCGCGACATTGCCGACGACGAAGTTCGCATTGCCATTGGTGAGTTCTGGCAGCACTTGCGTGCCGCCAAGGCTGCCCGCCACTTCGATCCGATCAGCAAACTGATTGGCGAAAAAATCGACGTCAAAGATGGTGAATTGCACCCCATTGAAGGATCGCGGCAAGGTGATCGTGATGACAACCGCGCCTGTCTGGTTCGCCTGATCGGCGATCACTGTCAGACCCGGCTCGGCGGGCGAAAGGCCACCGGTATTTGTGGAGCTGACAGTCGGGGACTGCCCGCCAAAGGCGGCGATGTTCTGGTACACCCCGTCATTCGTCAGCCGAAACCGCACATTGCCAAAACTGGCAAAGGCGTAAGTATTGTCGATCGATCCGGGTGCCCAACCCGAAATCGCGCCCCAATCAAATACCGAAAAGCCCGCTGGACAGGTCAGTTGCGGCGGAATGCCCGCTGCACGGCCTGATTGCACCACGAAGCTCGAAACCGCGTAATCATCCTCTCCGGACGCACCGTTGTTCACGGTTGAATCCGGATCAGGCAGACTGCTGGCGATAATCTCTGCGGTATTGGTGATGGTGGTGCCGGGACTGGCGGCAACCGACCCGGTGATGGTGATAACCGCGACCTCGCCCGGAGCGAGCGTGCCTACCGTCCAGATCCCTGTGCCCGCGTTGAATGTTCCCGTGCCGCTGGCGCTGATGAAGGTGAAACCACCCGGCAAAGTGTCGCGTACCGCAATCCCGGTGGCCGCACCGGTCGAGTTCGATGCGTTGAATACAGTCAGCCGCCACGATACACTGCCGCCAGCCACCGGGGGCGATCCGATCAGCTGCTTGGTCAGCGACAGGTCGGCGAAATTGCCAGCTGCGGTAAGATTCAATTCGGCGCGCCTGAAAGTCCCGTTGTCGGCAGTGGGGAACAGATCACAGATTTCCAGACGCCATGTGCCAACGGCATTGCGACCATTGAAAGCGGAAAGGGCATTGCGCGGGCGAAAACGGTTCTGAAACGGCGGGGCGGTGGTAGAATGCGTTCGCGTAACGCCATCTGTATTGACCAATTGAGTGGCTGCATCGTCAAGCAACACATTGAAGTTATCGCCGCTGATATTCCCGGTATCGCCATTGGTAAGCTGCACCCGCGTCCCATCAGGTGCCACCAGCGTCATCTGAAGGTCGCCGCGCCAAGTATGCGTGGCCAGCACCCCGATATCGACATCTGCGATGATGAAATTGCTGGTCACGACAAATTGACGAACCAACGGCGCAGCGCAGGTCGTCGCGCCGTTGATCGCGCCCTCAATCGTATTGACCACGGTTGTGACCGATTGCGCCGCTGCTGGCACCGCCAGCCCAGCTGTCAGCACCGCAGCCAGCAATCGCAGCCAGCCGCGAAGCAACCCCCATCCGTGTCGTGTATTATGTGCGCGCTGCATCACCCTTCTGTAGGAAAATATGGTAAACAGCCGGTTAGCGCGGGCGATCTGGGGATGTGCCATGTGCATTACCGCCCCAGCCCGAGGAAGCTGAAGCTGTCGGCATCAAACTTCATCCGCACTGCCGCAAACACGCCTTTGGTGGTGTTGCGCGCCGCAGCGAAATCGCCATCGCGGAAACCTTCCACGTTGTAGCCAAGGGTCACCAGCATCCCCTTGGCCGGGACCACGCCGATGGTCGGGCCATAGGCAAAGCTGGTCACATTATCGTTGAGATTGGTGCGCACCGTGGTGCTGGCCCCCAGTTCGAATCGTTCACCGATCCCGATCCGCGCATCGCCGCCGACCAGCACACTGGTGCCCGAAAACTCGGTGCCTTCGAATTCATCAAAATTGTGCCGCGCGCCCAGGAACAGCGCGAATTCATGGCGGCGCACTTCGGCCCCGTCATCCAGCCCGCGCGGGGAGAAATTGGTCGACAAGCTCGCCACCAGACGGCGCGAGGTCGCATCGCCATCGACCACCAGCGCAGTGCGCCCGGCCGCGCCCGCACCGCCCGCTTCACCCGCAAC
>JBGSKN010000030.1:0-7371 GCA_041741215.1 Erythrobacter sp.
AAGCCGTTCGGGTGTCGCGATCAGGCTGGCCAGCCCTGCCCGGGCAACCGCGCCGGGCATCCCCCAGACCGCGCTGCTTTCGGCATCCTGCGCGTAGATTGTCCCGCCAGCATCGACCAGCGCCTGCGCGCCGATCACCCCGTCACGGCCCATGCCCGACAGGATCACCCCCAGGGCCTGACCATCACAGGCGTCGGCAAGACTGGTCAGCATCGGATCGACCGAGGGCATGCACCCGCTTGCCACGGGCTGCGAACACAGCCGGGTCGTCAGCCGCTCGCCGCTGCGCCGCACCAGCATATGGCCGTGTCCCGGCGCGATGATGATGCGACCCCGGCGGATCTCCAGACCGTCCTCGGCAATGTCGGCCGGGCGTCCGCAGGCGGTTTCGACCTGCCGGACAAACACCGGGATGAACGAGGATGGCAGGTGCTGGGTAATCAGGATCGGCAGGTCGAACGCCGGGGTCAGCCGCCGCAGCATCAGGCCAAGCGCGTGGATGCCGCCGGTTGATGCACCAATCGCGATCACCCCGGCACGCTTGCTGCGCTGCGCAAGGCCGGGGCGCACGAATGATGGTTCAAGATGCGCTGCCGGCGCGGCTTCCCGGTCGGTTATGCGCAAACCCAGTGCCCGGATCTTGCCCAGCAACTGCGCGCGGTAATCTTCGGTGAAGCCGCCGGGCCGGGGTTTGAGCAGCGTGTCAGCCGCGCCCATCGACAGCGCGGCGAGCGTGTGTTCGGCCCCATCGACCGTCAGCGATGATACCACCAGCACCTGCGGCGCGGCAGGCGTGGCGAGGATCGCGGGCAAGGCGCGCAATCCGCCCATTCCGGGCATTTCCAGGTCGAGCAGCACCACATCGGCTGGCTGCGCCCTGAGCTGCACCAGAGCGTTTTCGCCGCTGCTGGCGGTGCCGGCAATGACCATGCCCGGATCGCTTTCAACCATCCGTTTGAAAACCGTGCGCACGGTCAGCGAATCATCGACGATCATCACCCTGATCGCAGCCGCCGATCCGGGCCGGACGACCGGGCGTTCGGAATCGGGCGGCGCGCTACCGGATTTGGGGGGCCGCGGACTGGCGGACAGGCGGGTCACGCAAACCCGACAAGCTGCAGTTTGATCTGGAGCGTTTCGTGATCGAACGGCTTCATCACATATTCGTCAGCGCCCGCCTGAATCGCTTCGCGGATATGCGCGACATCGTTCTCGGTGGTGCAGAACACCACCTTGGGCGCATCGCCGCCGGGGCGCGTGCGCAAGTGGGATAGGAACTCGATCCCGGTCATGACCGGCATGTTCCAGTCGAGCAGGACGACATCGGGCATTTCCGCGTCGCATGCATCAAGCGCGATTCTGCCGTTTTCGGCTTCGTCCACGGCAAATCCGAGGGTTTCGAGAATATGCCGCGAAACCTTCCGGATCACCCGGGAATCATCGACGATGAGGCATGTTTTCATGGCAGTTCCTGCATGTGAAACCAAAATTCTAAGGTCAGTTGGTAATTATAGGATTAAGGCACGTTACGATTGCACCCGACCTGCCGCCTGCGCAGAAACGCATTACGCTGCCTCGACCTCGTGCCGCAGGGCGTCCGGGCCGGCGATCAGGGCAGACAGATCGATCAGCAGGGCAGGGCCGTTCAGCGTTTCGATCATGCCATTGGCAACGCGCGACCATTGCGCACCGAACCCGCCGGGCACCTGACCCGGTTCACCGATTGCGGTGGTGATATCCTCGATCCGGTCAACCCTGAGCGCATAGGAATGGCCGCTCATCGCGATCACTGCGGCGCGGCCATCGGTGGGCCATGCGTGCTGCACGATGCCCAGCGCAAGCCGGCAATCAACCACCGTCAGCGCCTGCGAACGCAGCGCGGTGATCCCGGCGATATGCGCAGGCACGCGCGGGATCGGGGTGATCGTGCCGATTTCGATCACCGATTTCACATCGAGCGCGCTCAGCGCACAGCGGCGACCCGCTATCTGCACGATAACAAGCAGTTGGTTGGTCATGCGCGGCCTCCGGGGCGATGGGCGAAGCGGGCTGCGGATGTCAGCGCGGCCACCAGGGCCTCGCGGTCGTAACGATAGATCGTGTCGCTTCCTGCGGTTGCTTCGGGGCGTTCACGCAGGCGGATCACCGGGCCGCTCAGCTCGCGGCCCAGCGCCTCGGCAGCCTCGAACACTTCGTCAAACACGATCGTGATCGCGTCCGGGTCGGCGGATTCGGGTGAAACGATCTCGTAACCGGCCGATACCACCAGCGGGGCAAGGATGGTGCGCGCCCAGTCATCGGCAGGCAGGCTGCAACGCGGACGTCCTGCGACAACGGGCGGCGCGCCGTAACGGGCGAAAAGTTCATGCGCGTCGATCAGCGTCACCGGCTGGCCATCGACCAGCGTGACCGCTTCGGCGAGCGGATCTTCGGGCACGGGGATCAGCGGGCTGGCAAGTTCGACCGCGTCTTCCACCTGCCGCACCGCGATCAGCAGTTCGCTCGCGCCGTCGCTCAGGCGCAGCAGCCGCACGCGCCCGGTGCTTTCCACTGCGGGATCCAGCGTGTCGGGCAGGTCGATCAACCCCAGGATCAGTCCGTCGATCACCACCCTTGGCCGCGGGCCGGACCGATCGATCGCGGTAATCGGCGCGGTTTCGATCCGCTGCACCAGTTCCAGCCGCACCGCAGTCCGGCGGCCATTGCAATCGGTGAACAGCATCGCGCGCGGCAGTTCATGCGCTGGTCGGGCGGTTTCATCGGCCAGAGGTTGCAACACGCGGGCGCGGGCATCGGACACCAGATCATGCGCCGCAGCGATATTGGCAACATCCAGCAGCAGCACCGGCTGGCCATCATCGAGCAGGGTTGACCCGGCATAGAGGCCCGATTTCATCACCGCAGGCGCCAGCGGCTTGACCACCAGATCGCCGTGATTGTGGATGCCGTCCACCGCCAGCGCGAACAGATCGCCGCTTGCCAGCCGCAGCATCACCAGCGTCGGATCGCGCGCGGCGTCGGCGTCGGTGTCGGCGCTGGCATCAAGGCCGAGCACATCGGCCAGCATCAGGCAGGCCACGCGGTTGCCGCGAAAGGTGATCAGCGCGGTTTCGCCGATGTGGCTCAGATCAAGCGCGGTGGCCGAAGCCTGGACGATTTCTTCGACATAGCTTTGCGGAATGGCAAACCGCTGCCCGCTGATTTCGACCGTCAGTCCGGCGATAATGCTGAGCGTGAGCGGGATTTGCAGGGTGAACAGCGTGCCGTGGCCCGGCTGGCTTGATACCTTGATGCTGCCGCCGACCTTTTCCAGATTCTGGCGCACCACATCCAGCCCGACCCCGCGACCGGAGACGTTGCTGACCACCTCGGCGGTTGAAAAGCCCGGCTCGAAGATCAGGTTGAGGATCTTGTCGCGGCTCATCACGCTGCGTTCGGCGGCAGAGATCAATCCGGTGGCGATTGCCTTGGCGGCGATGCGTTCCTCGTCCAGCCCGCGCCCGTCATCGCTGATGACGATGGCGATGGTATTGCCCGATTGCCGCGCCGCGATGGCGAGCAGGCCGATCTCGCGCTTGCCATTGGCAAGGCGGGCGGAAGGCGGTTCAATCCCGTGATCGATCGCATTGCGGATGATATGGGTCAGCGGATCGCGGATCGTCTCGATCATCTCGCGGTCAAGTTCAACGTCGCCGCCGTCCAGATCGACCATCACCTGCTTGCCGAGTTCCGCAGATAGATCGCGCACCAGCCGGGGCAGCGCGCTGAACACGGTTTCGATCCGCTGCATTCGCATCCGGGTAATCGCATCGCGGACATCGGACAGGATCGTGGTGAGCCGTTCGAACGGGCCGTCAATGGTCGGCTGATTGCCAGCCTGCCGCAGCCGGTGGGCCAGATCATTGCGCGCCAGCACCATGTCCGACACGCCGCTCATCACCCGGTCGAGCAGTTCGACAGGCAGGCGGATGGTGCGCTGCGCGGCAGCGGGGTCGGCGCGGCGCGTGGGGGCTGCGGGATCATCGGGGTGGTCTATCAGCGCGCTGGCCGGAGCGTGCAGGTGAGGGCTTGACCCGTGCTTGACCGCGCTTGCCCCGTCCTCGCCCGATGTTTCACGTGTGTCACCGAGCGCGTCGATCAGCGCCTGATCGCCGCTTTCGGGGCCGCAAACGCCGATGTCCTCGCCGGCTTCGATGGCGTCAACCATCTGCGCGATGCGGTCAATGATCGCCAGCACAGCCGACACCATCTGCGGATCAGGATCGCGCCGCCCGGCACGGCAATCGGCCAGTGCGTCCTCGGCAGCATGGCTCAGGCCCGCAAGCCGGGGGAAGTCGAAAAAGCCGCAATTGCCCTTTACCGTATGGACAAAGCGGAAGATCGTATCCAGCCGCGCGCGATCAGCCGGATCGGCCTCCCAAGCGACGATTTCGCCGCTTGAAGCCTCCAGCATTTCACGGGTCTCGGCGATGAATTCCGCCAGCAGATCGTCCATGCACCATGCGCCCTTTTGTCTTGAAGGGGACGTTATGGGCAAGGTTGGTTAATAATGAGCTAGCGCGCTATCCAGACCGGGGCGCGGCGGCTGAAGATATGGCGCACCAGCATTAACGCCGTTACCGCGCCAAACAGATTGGCAGCGAGTTCAGCAGTATAGATCGCGGCGCTGCCCATCCCCGGCTGCAACAACAGCGCCGCCGGCAGCATCACGAAAAACACCCGCGCCACCGATTGCAGCAGCGCGAAGGCCGCCTTATCGACCGCGTTCATGATGCCATTGCCGACGATCAGCAGGCCGAACCCGGCATAGCCCCATGCGGCGATTTCGAGATAGAGCGCAAATTCTGCGATCACCGCCGGATCATCGGTGAAAAGGCGGGCAAATTGTTCGCCCGCAAAGACCATCGCAAGCGCGACCACCAGCCCCCACACAACGCAGAACCCGGCGGCATAGAGCGCCGCCTCGCGCGCTCGGCCATATTCGCGCGCCCCCCAGATCTGCCCGACAATCCCGCCAAACGCGCCCGACAATCCGAGCAGCGGGACGATCACGAAACCCTGCAACCGGCCCGCTGCGCCAAACCCGGCGACCGCCGCTTCGCCCTCCAGCGCCGCCAGCGCAGTCAGGATCGAAAGGCCCAATGGATTGATCGCGTTCGAGAATGCTGCTGGCAGCGCGACCTTGGTGATCGCCTTGGCCGATTCGATCAGCCTGCATTCCCTCACCAGCGCAAGGCTCAGCGGCAGCGCGGTGCTGCGGACCAGCCACAAGGCAACCGCCACCCCGATCCCCCAGCCGATCACCGTGGCATAGGCCGCGCCCGCCATGCCGAAACCCTCGATCCCGCCAAGAAACTCAGGCGCGCCGGTAATCAGCAGCGGATCAAGCACCCAGTTGGCCGCTGCATAGGCGATGCTGATCGTGCTCGTCCGCCGCGCTTCGCCCTGTCCGCGCAGCACGCCGTTGAAACCCATGATGATGAGGATCAGGGGAAAGCCCACCGCATAGGGCTGCATATAGGCGCGGATCAGCGGCATCAGGTGGGCAGGCGCATTCATCGCGGCAAAGATCGGATCGATCAGCAGCCACAGCGCAACCCCCATCAACGCGCCGCAGCCAGCCGCAAACACGATCCCGAAATTGGCGTGCCGGGCGGCCCGTTCATGATCCCCTTCGCCCAATGCGCGGGCGACCACCGAATTGATCCCCACCATGATCCCGACGCCAAGCGAGGTGATCGCGACCGAGACAGGAAAGATGAACGAAATCGCCGCCAGCGCATCGCGGCCCAACTGGCCGATGAAATAGGCGTCAACAATCCCGATCGACATGATCGCCGCCACCCCGATCACCATCGGCATGGTCTGGCTGACAAGATGCCTAGGGATGCTGCCGCTGATCAATTTTGCAGAAAGTGATCCGGGCGCGGTCATTGCCACCGGGCCTAGCCGCGGCGCAGGCGGGTTGCAAAGCATTCCCTGTGCGTGCGATAGCAAATCCTGAGGACAAACCGAGAGGAATTGCACATGGCGACCCAGCTCAAACCAGGCATCGAATGCAGCAAGGAAGAATGGCAGGCTAGGCTGGATCTGGCGGCGTGTTACCGGATTTTCGATCACCTTGGCTGGTCGGAATCAATCTACAACCACATTTCGCTGAAGGTGCCGGGGGAGGAAGATACCTTCCTGATCAATCCGTTCGGCCTGCTGTATAGCGAAGTGACCGCATCGAACCTCGTCAAGATCGATGTCGAGGGCAATAATGTCGGCGGGTCGCCCTATATGGTGAACAAGGCGGGCTTTACCCAGCACGCCTATTTTCACAAGCATCTGGGCAGCCGCGCCGATGCAATCTGCCACGTCCACACCACTGCGACAATGGCGGTCGCCAGCCACAAGGACGGGCTGGTGCCGACCAATTTCTATGCCTGCAATTTCGAAGGGCAGATCGGCTATCACGACTTTGAAGGCGTCACCGTTCGCGCGGAAGAAGGTGAGCGGCTGGTTCGCAACCTTGGCAATCACACCATCCTGATGCTGCGCAATCATGGCCCGGTGGTGATGGACAAGACCATCCAGGGGATGTTCGTCAAGATGTGGGCGCTGCAACGCGCCTGCGAGATTCAGGTGGCAACCTTGAGCATGGGCAACCCCCGTCTCGTGTCGCAGGAAGTGGTCGACGTCCACCAGCGTGACCTTGCCGTGATGAGCGGGCAGGGCGGGGCCGGGATGTTCGATTTCGAGGCGTGGAAACGCCGGGTCGACAAGATCGACGACAGCTGGCGCCAGTAAACAGCATCAAGGCCGCACCATGCCGCGCATGACTGTCAACGAACGGCCGGTCGAGTTCGACCTCGATCCCCGGATGCCGCTGCTCTACGCGCTGCGCGAGGCGATGAACCTTACCGGCACCAAGGCGTGCGGGGGAACGGGTGGCGGCGGGGACTGCGGCGGGGCGTGCATGGTTCTGGTCGACGGGGTGGCTCTCCGATCATGCCGGATCACCTTGGCCGAGGCCGAGGGACGGATCATCACCACGATCGAGGGGCTGTCGGCTGACCGTTCGCATCCGGTGCAGCAGGCGATGGTGGCGCAAGCGGCGATTCAGTGCGGCTATTGCACGCCGGGGATCGTCATCGCCGCCGCCGCGCTGCTCCAGCGCAACCCTGCGCCGACGCGCGAGGATATCGAAGCCGCGATCACCAATATCTGCCGCTGCGGGGTCTATCCGCGGTTGATCCGCGCGGTCGAGCAGGCCGGACGGGTGGCGCACGCGGCGTTTCAGTGCGGTTATGGCACGCCGGGGATCGTCATCGCCGCCGCCGCGCTGCTCCAGCGCAACCCTGCGCCGACGCGCGAGGATATCGAAGC
>JBGSKN010000031.1:0-6431 GCA_041741215.1 Erythrobacter sp.
AGCGCAAGCCAATCGGCCCGCAGCCCGGCGCAAGGAGCAACACGGCCCGCCGCGCGCGTCAGTTCCGCCCCGCAATCCTATGTCCCGCGGCCCGAAGATGCCAGCTGCCTTATTGATCTGGGCGCAAGCGGTGCGCGGTTCGATGCCCTGCCCGATGCCTACGCCGCGCCGGGATGCAACAAGCTTGGCACGGTGCAGTTGATGGCGCTGGCGGGTGATCGTTCGCCGCTGAATGTCAGCAATCTTGGCCCGGTGCGCTGCGGCACTGCCAAAGCCTTCAACGACTGGGCGCGCTTCGGGGTTGATCGCGCCGCGCGCCAGATCCTTGGCAGTCCGGTCGCCCGGATCGAGACGATGGGTTCCTATTCCTGCCGCAATGTCGCCGGGACCGAGCGCCGTTCCGCCCACGCCCGCGCCGAGGCGATCGATGTTTCAGGCTTTGTGCTGGCCGATGGTCGCCGGATTGTCTTGCAGCGCGACTGGGACGGCGGCGACGCCGCCACGCGTGAGTTTCTGCGGGTGGTGCACAAGAGCGCGTGCAAGCGGTTCGGCACCGTGCTTGGCCCCGAATACAACGCCGCGCACAAGGATCATTTTCATCTCGAAGGCACCGGCGCAACCTTCTGCCGTTGAGCAGCGGAGTGCGCGCCCGATTAGCCGCTCAGCACAGCCTTAGCCCAATCGCCGCCCTTTCCGGCTTACGAAAGGCTGAGGCGGGCGCATGGGGGGCGTTATGCGCTCAGCTTCGGCTCCAGCTTGGCTTCCAGTTTCAGCCGCACGGCTTCGGCGGCGTGGCGCGCGCCCAGTTTTGTCATCATGTTGGCGCGGTGGATTTCGACCGTGCGCGGGCTGATTTCCAGCTCGCGCGCGATTGCCTTGTTGCTGCTGCCCATCGCCAGCCAGTCGAGCACTTCGCGTTCGCGCGTCGACAAGGTTGAAATGCGGTCACGCGCTTCGATCATCCGGCGGCGCGCCACGCCGAATTGTTCGGCCTCTTTCTCGATCCGGTCGAGGCTGCGGGTGAAACGTTCAGGGTCAAACGGTAGCGCGAGGTAATCGAGCGCCCCGGCCTTGATCGCATCGACAATCCGGCCCGGGCGCGGCTGCACATCGACCGCGATCAGCGGGAGCCAGATGCCAAGCCGCCCCAACCGATCAAGGATCATGCCGACCCCGCCATCTTCGGCAGTATCGCGGGCGATGATGATGCCTTCGCGCGGCGGGTGAGCCGCCAGTTCGGACAGATCGCCATATACTTCGCAATGATGGCCCAGCGCGAAACCGATCCGGGCCAATTCGGCCCGCTGGCGGCTGCAGGAATCGATGAAGTGGAGGGTTGCTTTGCGTGTCATGAACGCAGGCTTGGGGGAGTTGCTTAAGGGTTTCACGCAGTAGCGCCGCCAATCTGGAAGATTCACCATATCCGGAAAGGCACTAACTACTGAAATTAAATGAATATTTTCCTCCATATCGGAGTTTGATTCTGGTTCAGATTTACGGTTAGGATCTATTTACCGCGCTTTTTTCAGCAAAATGGTAAGCTGGGAGCGAATGGAACGCGGATCGCAGGGCATTTCCCCAACCCGATGAGATCGTTTCAAAATACGGATCTTCGGCTGAAACCCGGTGTTCGTGGGCAGGCGCAAACCCGTCCTTGTCGATCACCAGCAAATCCAGCGGCAGGCCGACCGACAGGTTCGCCTTCAGGGTGGAATCGAAACTCACCATCAACAGCTTGACCGCGTCTTCAAAACTCATGTCCCGGTCATAGCCGCGGATCAGGATCGGACGACCATATTTGGTCTCGCCAATCTGGAAAAACGGGGTGTCCCAGCTGGCTTCGATGAAATTGCCTTCGGGGTAGATCATGAACAGGCGCGGCTGCATCCCCTTGATCTGGCCGGCTACGATCAGCGTCGCGGTAAAGCGCCCCTTGCCGCTGTCACCATTGCCGCTTTGCGCGGTCTCGATCGTGGTGCGCAGCAATCGGCCGATTTCGGTTGCGACCTGAAACATCGTCGCGCCCTGCAACAGTGCATTTTCGCGATCACCGGGGGCTTTTGTGCGTTCCTCCAGCTGGCTGATTATCGCCTGCGTGGTGGCCAGATTGCCCGCCGTCATCACCGCGATCATGCGTTCGCCCGGCACGTTCCAATGGAACAATTTGCGGAAGGTGGAGATGTTGTCGACGCCCGAATTGGTGCGGGTGTCGCTCATCAACACCAACCCCTTATCCAGCACCATGCCAACACAATAGGTCATGCCATATCCTTTTTCAGCAGCGCGGTGCCCCTATACCGAAGCGCGCGCCTAGGCAAAGGCGGTCTATTGCGATGATTGATCTTGCTGCTGCCCCGTTGGGCGCGATTCCACGGCTACGCCGACGGTCAGCACTTCGGCAGTCGCGCCAATGCTGATCCCGGTGATCGGGGCGGCGTCGCGGTAATCGCTGCCCGTGGCCACCCGGACATAGCGCGGATCGGGCGAGATGCCGTTCGACACATCGAACCCGACCCAGCCCAGCCCTTCGACATGGGCTTCGGCCCAGGCATGGGTGGCTTCCTGATCGATGCGGTCGTCCATCATCAGATAGCCGCTGACATAGCGCGCCGGGATGCCCGCCGCCCGCGCAGCCCCGATGAAGATATGCGCATGATCCTGACACACGCCGTAACCATGCTGCATCGCTTCTTCGGCGGTCGTGGCCGAATGGGTGCGCCCGGCCTCGTAGCCAACCCGGTCACGGATCAGGCCCGACAGCGCGTGGAGGAAATCGAGCGGCGCTTCATCGACCGGCCCCGACACCTCGCGCAGCAGCGCGCGCAGCTTTGCGCCGGGACGGGTGAGCGCGGTCTGGCGCACAAAGCTCCACAGCGGCAGGTGGCCCGAATGGCGTCCGATCACTCCGGCATTATCATCCGTCTCGACCGTGCCCGCACACGTCACCGTGACCTCGCGCGCGTCCGATGTCAGTGCGATCAGCGTGACGTGGTTGAAATGCTGATCGTCATATTCAAGCTCGGCATGGGCGTTTTCCAGCGCCATCGACCAATCGATGATCCGCTGGCCCTGCGTCTCCTTGGGGGTCAGCCGCAGCCGCTGCAATGCGTGCACCACCGGCTCGGCAAAGGCATAGTGGGTGGTGTGCCGGATCGAGAGTGTCATGGTGCTCATGCGTGGAACCGGTAATCCTGCGCAATCGCATGGGCGATCGACGCGTTGCGGGCGAGGAAATCGATCAGAAATTCGTGCAATCCGACCTCGAAGATCTGATCGACGCTGAGATGGCTGATGCGGGTATCGGCATCGCGCATCAACGCGTTGCAGCGCCCCTCCACCCCGTGCATCTGCGCAAGCGCAGTGAGTTTATCACGCAGCATATTGCGGCAGAAGGCAAGGCTGCGCGGAAACCGGTCATCCAGCACCAGAAATTCGACGATCCCGCGCGCTTCGATCTGTCCGGCGTTGAGCCAGCTATAGACCCGCGCGCCCGCGACCGATCGCAGCACCTGTTCCCACTGCCCGGTATCCAGGCTCGACCCGACATAGGACAGCGATGGCAACAGCAGGAAATATTTCATGTCGAGGATGCGCGCGGTGCTGTCTGCCCGTTCGATAAAGGTGCCCGCGCGGCTGAAATGATAACCCTCATCACGCAGCATCGACCCGTCAAACGCGCCGTGGACCTGCGTGCCCGCGCGGCGGATTGCGCCCAGCACCTCGCCCACCGCCATCTGCCCCACCGGGCGGGCCAGCAGCCCGTCGATCTTCATCCAGTTTTCGTTGACCGCTTCCCACACGTCGCTGGAAATATTGATCCGCGCCATCCGGGCATTGCTGCGCACCGCGCCGAACATCGCCCGGACATTGCCGGGGTTCGATGGCCCGCGCAGCACGAAGTTCCACACCGAAAGCCCGTCATAACCATCATGCGCCGCCTCATAGGCCGCCTGCAGCCCCAGCGTCGCGATGACGGATCGCCATTCCGCCTCAGCCGTGGCCAGATCGCGGGTCAGCGCCATGCGCAGCGCCGCTTCGAGCAGGCGCGCGGTATTCTCGGCCCGCTCAAGATAGCGGAACATCCAGAACAGGCTGTTGGCGGTGCGGCCTAGCATGGTGCGTTGCTCCCCATCCTAATCCTTCAGCACCCAGGTATCCTTGGTGCCGCCGCCCTGCGACGAATTCACCACCAGCGAACCTTTCTTCAACGCAACCCGCGTCAACCCGCCGGGCGTAATGTCGATCCCCTTGGGCGAAACCAGCACGAAAGGGCGCAGGTCGACATGGCGCGGGGCGAGGCCCGCACGGGTGTAAATCGGGCAGGTCGACAGGGCGAGCGTGGGCTGGGCAATGTAATTATCGGGCCGCGCGATCAGCTTTTCACGGAAGGCGGCGATTTCACGCTTCGATGATGTCGGCCCGATCAGCATCCCGTATCCGCCCGATCCGTGAACCTCTTTCACCACCAGTTCGGCAAGGTTATCGAGCACATAGCCAAGGCTGTCCTTGTCGGCGCAGCGCCAGGTCTGGACATTGGGCAGCAGCGGTTTTTCGCCGGTATAGAACTCGACGATTTCGGGCATGAAGCTGTAAACCGCCTTGTCATCGGCCACCCCGGTGCCGGGCGCATTGGCGATGGTGATCCCGCCCGCGCGGTAGACATCCATGATCCCCGGCACGCCCAGCGCGCTATCGGGGTTGAAGGTCAGCGGATCGAGGTAATCATCATCGACCCGGCGATACAACACATCGATCGGCTTATACCCCAGCGTGGTGCGCATCTGCACCCGGCCATCAACCACGCGCAGATCGCTGCCTTCGACCAGTTCCGCGCCCATCTGGTCGGCCAGAAAGGCGTGTTCGAAATAGGCCGAATTATAGATCCCCGGCGTCAGCACCGCGACCGTCGGCTTGCCGCCGGCAAAGGCGGGCGGGACGCAGGCGGCAAGGCTGCGGGCGAGGCGGCGCGGATAATCCGATACGCTTTCCACCGCGATCCGGCTGAACAGATCGGGGAACATCCCCATCATCGTTTCGCGGTTTTCCAGCATGTATGAAACGCCCGACGGCGTGCGCGCGTTATCTTCCAGCACAAAGAATTCATCCGGCCCGGTGCGCACCAGATCAATCCCGACAATATGGGTGTAAATCCCGCCCGGCGGGGTGAAGCCGACCATGTTCGCCAGCCACGCATCATTTGTCCGCAGCAGCCGTTCGGGCAGGCGGCCCGCGCGCACGATTTCCTGCCGGTGATAGAGATCATAGAGGAACGAATTGAGCGCGCGCACCCGCTGTTCGATCCCGCGCGACAGCTTGCGCCATTCGGCTGCGGTGATGATCCGCGGCACCATGTCGAACGGGATCAGGCGTTCTTCGGCATCATCCTCGCCATAGACGTTGAAGGTGATCCCGGTGCGGCGAAAGGCGTCATCCGCCTCGCGGCTTTTGCGTTTGAGGAAGTCACCGGGCTGTTCATCATGCCAGCGGCAATAGTCCTCATAGGCAGGCCGGGTCTTGCCGGTGCCATCGAACATCTCGTCAAAATTGCCGCTGTCTGCGTGCATTGACCCCCGCTTGTTCGCATCTGTGTGCCAGTTATGTGCAGTGCAGCAATGTAACCGGGGTTTCGCAAAAGGAAAGCGCTGGCAACAAATTGCCCGGCAATGCTGCAAAGGCAGTGGTCAGGCGGTGATTTCCAGCTCGGCAAGCAGCGCGGCGATCACCTGCGGATCATAGGTGAAGCCCATATGGGTGCAGCGCAGCGCAATCGCGCGGTCGCGTTCCCCCGGCCGGCCCGCAGCGCAGCGCGGAGCGATCACGCCGTCATTGGCGCTCCACAATGCGATCGTTTCGACCGGCGGCTTGACCGCAAGCACGGCTTCGACCGGCGGCGCATCGACCGAATGGCCGGTGATGAACTGATAGGCGCGCCAGACATTGTTGGCACGCGGGCTGCCCGAAAACGGCGATCCCATGGTGATCACCTTGGCCACTGCATGGGGTTGGCGCTTTGCCAGTTCGCGGGCGTATAAACCGCCAAGACTCCAGCCGATCAGCACCACCGGGCGTCCGTGACGGGCGTATAGATCAAGCATCCGGGCTTCGACCTGATCGAACGTATCGGGTTTCGGCCCCCAATTGCGGCCTTGACCCCAGCGCTTGGCGATATGGCCTGCCGCCTCAAATTGCCGGGCAAGGTAGCGCATCCGGCCGGGGCGCGTGGCGAATCCGGGAAGGATCATGACCGTTTGCGGGTTGGTGGTCGCCGCAATCGCCAGCTTCGGGCGGCGCGAGCGGCGCAGCGGTTCGATCAGGATTGCCGCTTCGCCTAGCAGCCGCACCAGCGCCGGCTTACCCGCCTCATGTTCGTGCGGAATGACTTCGCGCGCCAGCGCCACGCGCCGTGCGAACGCGCTTGCGGCATAGGCCTG
>JBGSKN010000032.1:0-4159 GCA_041741215.1 Erythrobacter sp.
GGCCCGGTCGACAGAGGAACGCGCGGGTTGACCAGCAGGACGGGGGTTCCGGCGAGGTCGTCTTCCACCTCGACCTGTTCGGTGCCGGTGCCGAGGCCGATATGGGTGCGGCTGAGGACGCAGGCGGGCACATCCGCGCCAAGCTTCGCCGCCCGCGCCTGCCAGTCATCCGGCAACCCATGCAGCTCCTCGACAATCCGGAACACCGCCCCCGCATCCGCCGACCCGCCGCCAAGGCCAGCCGCGACGGGGAGGTTCTTCTCCAGCGTCACTGCCAGGCCTTGGGGGTGCGGGAGTGTGTTGAGGGCGCGGGCGACCAGATTGTCCAAGACACTCCCTTCCCCTTGGGGAAGGGCCGGGGATGGGGGTTCTCCGTTCGATAGGGCAGAGCCCCCACCCCCAACCCCTCCCCCAAGGGAGGGGGGCGAAGGTGCGAGCAAGCCGGAGAATTCGCCCACCACATGCAGGCTGTCCTGCGCGGCAGGCGCCGCCCTCAGCACATCGCCCGCATCGACGAAGGCGAACAGCGTCTCAAGCTCGTGATACCCGTCCTCCCGCCGCCTGCGGACATGCAGCGCGAGGTTGATCTTGGCGTATCCAATCTCTGGGGCAATTTCGCGCATCACATCCTCCCCCGCCGGGGGAGGTGGCAGTCGCGCCAGCGACTGACGGAGGGGATCCTCCGAGGGGACCGGCGCTTGCCGCAAGTCCCCTCCACCGCCTGCGGCGGTCCCCCTCCCCGATCGGGGGAGGGTTTTTCATCACATATTCGGATAATTCGGCCCGCCGCCGCCTTCGGGCGTCACCCAGTTGATGTTCTGGTTGGGGTCCTTGATGTCGCAGGTCTTGCAGTGGACGCAGTTTTGCGAGTTGATCTGGAATTTGGGGGTGCCGTCGGCTTCCTCCAGCCATTCATACACCCCTGCCGGACAGTAACGCGCCGATGGCCCGCCAAATACCGCGAGTTCGCTGGCCTGCTGCAAGCCTAGATCGCTCACCTGCAAGTGGACCGGCTGATCCTCGGCGTGGTTGGTGTAGCTGTAGGCGACGTTGGTCAGGCGGTCGAAGCTGATGACGCCGTCGGGCTTGGGATAGTCGATCTTCGGGTACAGGTCAGCACGGCCGGTCATCTCGTGATCGGCGTGGAACTTCATCGTGATCGGCAGACCGATCTTCAACTGGCGCATCCACATGTCGATCCCGCCGAGCAGCGTGCCGATATCGTCGCCATACTTCTCCATCGCAGGGAGCACGTTCTTGACCTTCTGAAGCTCGTCACCGATCCAGCTGCCGCGCACTGCGGGTTCGTAATCGGTCAGCTCGGTCTTCTCGTGGCCAGCCGCTATCGCTGCCGCGACGCTTTCTGCCGCCAGCATCCCGCTCTTCATTGCGGTGTGGCTGCCCTTGATCCGGGGCACGTTGACGAAGCCCGCCGCACAGCCGATCAGCGCCCCGCCGGGGAAGGCGAGCTTGGGGATCGACTGCCAACCACCATCGTTGATGACGCGCGCACCATAAGACACGCGCTTGCCGCCTTCGAGATATTCGCGGATCGCCGGATGCTGCTTCCAGCGCTGGAATTCCTGATAGGGCGAAACCCAGGGGTTCCTGTAGTTAAGCCAGGTCACAAAGCCGAGCGCGACCTGCCCATTGGCCTGATGGTAGAGGAACCCGCCGCCATTGCTCCCGCTTTCCGACAGCGGCCAGCCCTGCGTGTGGATCACCCGACCCGGCTTGTGCTTCGCCGGATCAATGTCCCACAATTCCTTGATGCCGAGGCCATAGATCTGCGGCTGGCAATCTGCCTCAAGATCAAAACGCGCCTTCATTCGCTTGGTCAGATGCCCGCGCGCGCCTTCGGCAAACAGGGTGTACTTGGCGTGGATTTCCATGCCGGGGGTGTAATCGGGTTTGTGGCTGCCATCAGCGGCAATGCCCATGTCCTGCGTGATGACACCGGCAACGCGGCCTTCTTCGTCGATCATCACTTCGGCGGCGGGAAAGCCGGGGAACACCATCACGCCCAGCCCCTCGGCCTGTTCGGCCAGCCAGCGTGTCATGTTGCCGAGCGACCCCGTGTAGCACCCGTGGTTCGACAGGAACGAGGGCATGATGAGGTGCGGGATGGCGGTTTTGCCCGTCTTGGACAAAGCCCAGTGCCAATTGTCGGTCACCTGGGTTTCGGCCATCGGGCAGCCTTGCTCACGCCATTCGGGCAGCAGCTCGTCCAAAGCCTTGGGATCGACCACCGCGCCAGACAGGATATGCGCGCCGATTTCCGACCCCTTCTCCAGCACGCAAACCGAAATATCGCTACCGCTGGTCTCTGCCAATTGCTTGATCCGGATCGCCGCGCCCAGCCCCGCAGGGCCGCCGCCAACAATCACAACATCATAGGGCATCGATTCCCGTTCACTCATTCTGCTACCTCAATTTTTTCTCATTGCCAGATGTGGCTTTCGCCCTGTCCCAATTCGCCAACCGCTGACCAGATTCCCGGCTTCATGCAATTGACGTAAACGTGAAGACATGACTCTATCCGGCAATGACTATTTCCGGCGTGAATTACCATAAAAATTTTGCAAGTTTGCTCAACTGGTGGGAAATCGCCGGTGTGGATCACGCCTTTATGGATCAGCCTGTCAATTGGCTTGCTGCACCGCCGCCAATGGTGCGCCCGCCAATCACCGCAAAAATTTCCGCAGCTCCAGCGGTGCCCGCTAGTATATCCGAGCCAAAGCGCAATTCCATTCCAGCGGAAATGCCAAATGATCTGGCCGCGTTTCGCAATTGGCTGACCGGTGATGAGCAGCCCGAAGCCAATTGGCCTGGTCCCGCGGTCTTGGCGGAAATCTCCCCATCGCCCGCAATGTGCATCGTGCTGGATATGCCCGATGCCGGTGCAACCGGATCGCAAATCTGCAGCGAGCCAAGTTATGCCCTTCTGCAAAACATGCTGCGCGCGATTGGCTATGATCCGTCCATTTGCGGCATCACCAGCATTTTGACCAAGCCGGCCATGTCAGGGCATTTGCAAAATATCGAGGCCAGCCATTTTCGTAACCGCGCCGCGCGCCATTTATCGTTGATCGCGCCGCAGCATATTTTGGTCATGGGCGATTTCGCTTCCACCTGCCTTTTCGGACAAAACGCAGTCGATGCGCGGCATAGTAAACAGAAATTTAACCACTCCGGGTCCACTATCGACGCAACGGTAACCTTTCATCCCCGCACCTTGATGCAACAACCATCGCTTAAAGCCCAAGCGTGGCAGGACATCCGGGGATTGGCACAGAAAGTTCAGATGTGAAAATCAAACTTGCCCTCCTCCTCTCGATAGCCATCGCAGCACCAAACGCGGCTCAGGCCGAAGATGACAGCGTCACGGGGACCCTGTCGAGCAATGCCAAATCCGGCATTCCGCAGCAATTGGGTGAGCGAGAGATCCGCGACTATTCGTCCATTTTTTCGGCGATAAAGTCGCAGCAATGGGCGCAGGCGGAAAATCTACTCAATGCACAGGGTGATGATGCGTTATCGGCGATTGCCCGAGCATTGATTTATCTCGATCCCGCTTCCCCGCGCGTAGAACTCGCGCCCTTGGTAAATTTGCTCAACAAAGCGCCCTATATTCCGCAGGCGGAACAATTGGCGGCACTAGCGAAAAAGCGCGGAGCAGATGTGTTGCCTTCGACGCCGCAGCGCCGGGAACTCAGCTATATTCGCGGCCTAGATTATCGCGGCAAGCCGGGCGCGGTGACCGGCGATGCCAACGCCAATGGTCTGCGCGGGCAAGTTAACGGTTTTATCAAACAGGACAATCCCGCCGCCGCAGAGCAGCTTGTTCTCTCCAATCTAAACAGTCTGTCCGCCGAGGCCCGCACCGAATTGCTGCAACGGACAGCTTGGTCCTATTATATCGAGAATGATGACCGCTCTGCGCTGCGGGTCGCTAAGCAGGCGGTCGATGGAGTCGGCGAATGGCGCGCGGACAGCCATTGGGTTGCCGGACTTGCGTCATGGCGCCTCGGTGAGAACGCCGCCGCTGCACGCCATTTTCAGGATGCTGCCGCCAGTTTTGGCAATAGCGAAATGCGCACTGCCGGCATGTATTGGGCGGCACGGGCCTATACCGCCGCCGGACAGCCGGAAAAAGTTC
>JBGSKN010000033.1:0-3210 GCA_041741215.1 Erythrobacter sp.
CCATCTTGGTCACCAGCCGCCGCCGCACGACCCCGTCACCCTGATCCAGCCCCAGCCGCAGCGCCTCACGATAGAGCACCTCGTCGCGCACGAACCTGTCGATCGCGGCGGCGAGTTCGGCATCACTCGGCGCGCGGCCCATCGTGCGTTCGAATTGCAGCGCAAGTTCGGCCTGCTGGGCGCGGTCGACCGCAATCACCCGGCTGGCAGGATCGACCTGGCCGGTGCTGCCCAAGGTGAGCAACACGAACAAGGCGAAGCCTGCGACAAGGAAATGGACCAGCGGCTCCCGCGTCCAGCCGGAAAGCCTCACTTGCCCGCCATCACCGCCGGGACAGCGGGACGCTTTGCAGGCTTGAGCCAGATTGGTGAGGTATAGGCGCGCTCCTGCGCAACCGCATCATCCATCGCTTCCTTGCTGAGCTTGATCCCGAAGCGCACCGCATCGAACAGGGTCCAGCGCGGGGTCGGGATTTCGATCACGCGCACGTAATAGAACGCGCGCTGACCGGGGGTGTAATCGGGATCGGTCCAGACGGTGCGAAGTTCGGCGCCGCCGATGGTGTTGGTGAAGGTCGCTTGCCTGCGGTTGACCGTATCACCCACCGCCGGAACCTTGCCGCCGCTGCGCACACGCTTGTCCATGTCGCTCCACACGGCATCATAGACCCGTTCCTGCGTCTGGCCTGCCGCATCCACCCAGCCCTTGACCACCTGAACGCGGTCGAGGTTGGCGCCGTCCGGGTCTTTCAGCGCGCTGATCATGAAGCGCGGCGCGGTGCCTTTGTCGGCCAGTTCGCCGCCCATCGGCACGCCGCTGGCATAGCCTTTGCGGACCCAGTCGCCATCCCAGTCGCCTTCGTCAAAGTCAAAGCCGCCGAATACCCGCACGCTCATGCGCGGGCCGGTGGTGGCGTAAACCTCGCGCCGGGCAAAGGCGTCAAAGATTTCGGCGCGGGTATTGCCCCGCGCCCAGGCCGCCGCATAGCCGCCGGCAAGGTAATGCCAGCCGAACCGCCCCTGTCGCGTACCAAGGTTCTGCGCCACCACCGAACGGTCTTTGTAGGCGGGTTCGTTGCCGGTGTGCTTGCCGAAAAAATTGTCCTCATCAGCGGTGGCGAGCGACGTGTGGCTGTCGGTCGAACCGACCATGCCGAACGCATAGGGGTTCACGCCAAGCTGCTGTTCAAGCGACAGGCCGCGCTTCAACGCCTCGCGCACATAGGACCCGGCGAACATATCGTCTTTCATCGGCGCGGTGAGCGGCAGGTTGCCCAGTTCCCAGCCCTTGACGCCAAATCCGGCCATTTCATCATTGGGAGAGAGGAACGGGTGGGTTTCGCTGTCGCCCTTGATCTGGGTCGCCTCGACCACCGGTTCATAGGCCGCGCGCTTCATCGCGTATTCGGCCGTCATCGGCGAACCGTCGGGCATGGTCATTTCGAACATCAGCCCGTTCGAAACGTTCGAATTGTGCGGGATCGCCAGCGCCTTGCCGCCGGTGCTCTGTTCATAAGCGGCGAGGTAATCCCACAGCTGTTCGGCGGTCGTGCTGAGCCCCGGAAACGGCAGCACGGTTTCGGTCCGGTCGCGGCCATCGCGGAACATGACCACCCGGTGCAGATTGTTGCCATCGGGCATCAGGGTCCATTCAAACCCGGCCAGCGCGGTGAACTTGCCCGGCTTGTTGTAACGGTCGAGAATGCCCAGATGCGATGTCCAGATGTCGCGCGTGCCCTCTTCCTGATTGGCCTGATCGCGCAGCGCCGCGGGCAATTCGTTATTGGCCGCCGCAGTCACCAGTTCGGCAACAGCGCGGACCGACTGTTCGGGGCTTTCGTGCATCATGTCGTACCAGCGCAGCATGGTATCATCGCCAATCACCCACTCCACGTACCAGCGCGGGGCGTCATAAAGCCGCCTTGTCGCGCCCAGCCCGTCCGAGTGATCGGCAATCACGAGGAAATCGAGCGGCCGCGCCAGCCGGGCCTTGCCCCCGGTGGTTGCCTCGACCTCCTCGCCCGATGCAAAGCGCAGCGCCTCCTCAGGCCCCAGCCGGACGCCAAAGCCGAATGCGTCGATCGAATTGTCGGTGTGAAGATGGGTGTCACCCCAATATGGGCGATCGGGAAATTCGGCGAGCGCAATCGTGCCTTCGCCGGTGCCGGTCTGATCGTCGGGAACGTCGGGTTCGCCGCCGCAAGCGGCCAGTGCCGTGACCAGAATGCTTGCCAGCGCCAGCCGACCGATTGCGCGCTTCATACCTTCTCCCTCCAACATCGCCAGAACAGGGGTATTGTGCCGCGCAGCCCGCCCGTCAAGCCGAGCGCCTGATCAGCGCCGACCGTTCGCACCGGCACACCACTTCGTCGCGTTGATTCCACATTTCATGGACGAAGGTGACGATCCCGGCATCGGGGCGCGAATTGCTGGCGCGCAGTTCCTTGATCTCGCTCACCGCGCGCAGGGTGTCACCGATGAACACCGGCTTGGGCGTCACCACCTTGTCAAACCCAAGATTGGCGACCAGCGTGCCAAGCGTGGTGTCCCCCACCGACAGGCCCACCAGCAGCGCGAAGGTGAAGGTGGAGTTGACCAGAATCTGCCCATAACCGCTCGCCTTGGCCGCCTCGACATCGAGGTGCAGCGGCTGCGGATTGTGGGTCATGCAAGAAAACAGCAGGTTGTCGGTTTCGGTCACGGTCCGGCGGATGTCGTGTTCGATCCGTTCACCCACCACCCATTCGTCGAAGAACTTGCCCGCCATTATACCCCCTCCGCCCAGCGTGCGACCACATCCGCACCGTCATCCACGCTCGAACGCACCGCGCCCGGTGTGCGGCTGAAACGCGGCGCGGGGGCCGGGTGCCATGCGCCGTCATGTTCCAGATAGGCCCCGCGCGCTTTCATATGCGGATGATCGCGCGCCTCGTCCAGCCCCAGCACCGGGGCAAAACAGGCGTCTGATCCTTCGAGCAACGCGCACCATTCGGCCTGCGTTCGGGTCAGGAACAGCGCCGCCAGCTTTGCAGCGTAATCATCCCAGTTCGCCGGGTTCATCTGGCCTTGCGCCAGTTCCTCCGGCGCGCCCGTTTTCGCCAGCATCTCGGCATAGAATTGCGGCTCGATCGACCCCAGCGAGATTTCCTTGCCATCCTTGCAGGTGAAACAGCGGTAGAAATGCGCCGCCCCGCCCAGCATCCCCTTGCC
>JBGSKN010000034.1:0-8577 GCA_041741215.1 Erythrobacter sp.
CGGAGCCGTCGCGGCGCAGCTACTGGCTGCTCGCCCCGCGCCCGCAATGGCGCAGCCGCAAGGTCAAGGCGCTGGTGGGGTTTTTGAGTCTTTGAGTTCCGCAGCGCGTCCGCGCTGCGATTTCCTCGCGCCTTCGGCGCTGCGGGCGCGCGGTCGCGCTTGCGGGCCTTTGGCCCGTTGCAACGCGCTCAAGTGAGGTTGTCTCTTTCCTCCTCCTGCTCCGTAAGCACGCGCGCCTTGATGCTTTCATACAGCCAGTGGCCGGGGACGATGTCGCGCGCTTCGACCCTTTGGCTGCCGCGATAGTTCAGCACCCAGGCGAGCATCGAATTGGCGCGCAGGTTCGATAGCCCTTCGGCCAGCGCGCGTTCGATCGCGCAATCCTCCAGCCGCTTGACGCCCCAATACAAGGCCTCGTCCCACGCCGCGCAAAAGCCTTCCGCGCCGGGCCGCTGCCGCAGCTTGTAGATCGCCTCCAGGCTCTTGCCGACATGGGCGGCGGCGGATTTGACGATCCCGGTCGCGGCAAGGTGCGCGATAAAGGCGCGCTGGACATCAGGGGTGATCGAATTGCGGCGCGGCTGTTTGTGAAGATAGGGCGGGAAATCGAGCAGCGGATCTTCGTCCGGAATGTCGAGATGGGTAAACTCCCAGGCGACGTCAGAGGTCGCCTGCCGCGGGATCTTGCGCTTGTTGATGAGGAAGGGGCGAGGGGGAGAGGAGGGCATACGGCAGCGGGTGGCATGGATTTTCCGTGTAGGAAAATCTCCCGTCCTGCCGGTGGCGAGCGGGTGGCGCTATATAGCGACCTCAATCGCGTGGGGCTGAGGGGAGGGCTGGGCGCGACGGTCCTCGGCAGGGCCACAGCAGGTGACTCGGGGAGCCGGGGCATTTGCGTCCTTCCCCCGATAACAAGGCTATTCCACTTGCCGATCTTGTTCCCCCTATCTAGGCACGGACAGCTTTACACTGCGTATTTGTTCTTTATATGTTCCATCAGTGGAGGTTCGCGATGAAGTTTATCTCACTGTTTTCTGGAGCGGGTGGGCTCGATCTTGGTCTGGAAATGGCAGGCCTTGATTGTGTTTTTGCCACAGATCATGATCGTGATGCGGTATCAACACTGCGACTTAATCAAGGGTATAATTTGGGTCGCGGCAGAAAGGCGCTGCTAAACACTGTCATCGCTCAGGAAGACGTAAGGCAATTGCATGGCAAAGACGTGTTGTCGCGCGTCGGTGCCAGAAGTGGCGAAATTCCAATTCTTGCGGGAGGGCCTCCATGCCAATCTTGGAGCAGTGGGGGGAAGCAGCTAGGCTATCAGGATCCAAGAGGAAGGCTCGTCGAGGACTATCTTCGAATTGCGTCTGAGATCGACGCAAGGTGGCTGATTTTCGAGAATGTTCGCGGCCTTTTGACCGCCCGTGGAACTGATGGCAGGCCGGGAAGTGCTCTTGAACAAATGCGGTCAATGTTGTTCGCTCGTGGTTGGCAAACCCACGTTGAACTTTTGAATGCAGCCGATTTTGGTGTGCCTCAGCGTAGAGTGCGCCTGATAGTGATCGGATATCGTAGCGGTGACGTGCCTCTGATGCCTGTTCCAACCTACGGTAAGTCGGGCGGTCAACGGCCTTGGCTTTCGCTTCGCTCCTGTCTGGAAAAGCTGGCGCCATTATCGGCGGATGAAATTATCCGGCCAACTGGCAAAATGGCGTCAGAGCTTGTTGGACTTCGGCCTGGGACTGGTGCCAAGAGCGCCGGAAAGGTTGAATCTACAAGGCCGGGTGGACATTGGGGATACAAGCAGGGTGCATTCATCGCAGATTTGGATTTGCCTGCTCGAACCGTGACAGCAAGTTCTCAACAAGACTGGATAATTGACGATTCGAATGGTCTTCGTCGGTTGTGCCCGAGAGAATGTGCTGGTATTCAGACGTTCCCCCAAGATTGGGCATTTGCGGGTAACCGAGTTTCACAATACCGACAGATCGGAAACGCGGTCCCGCCTGTTCTTGCAGAAGCTATTGGATCGGCGATGCTGTCACATGCAGGTCGCGAGATCGCACCGGTTTTGCAATGGGATGGCCTCGCACCATTATCTAGAACGTTGCAGTCGGCTATTAATTACACTGTCCGAGAAGAGCGGGCAAATGGCCAATCTCGCCGCCAACCGCAGGCTCGCCGCTTGCGGCCCAAACAAGCTGTTTTGTAGTGAGCGCTGTGACAGACGCTGAAAAGGCCGAGGCTCTTTATGTTCAAAGTCTTGCCGAAGGTTTAGCAGCCGCCGACTGGCAAGAAGCCGTTTTGGAGTCGCGTAGGCGCGTGTTTGCGGCTCTAAGGTCTTCCCGATGTTTGTTTGCCATTGAGGACTGCATTATTGCGTCTGGTGAACATTTGACTGCCCTCCGCCACATGCTTGGTCCGCCAATCAGTCAAGATCAGTTTGCGCTTATCTGCCCGCAATACCGGAAAACTTGTGAAAAGCCGGGAAAATCAGTTGCGCGGGCCAATGCTCCATTCATTGCACTTGCGCTAAGAAATTTACTTGATCGTCAAGTAACTCGTTGGGTCGGCGAATCGAGACCGCCGACGATACGGGAGGTTCGCCTACTTGTCGCAACCGTCGCACCTATGTTAAGCTTGCAAGCCGTGGCGACTGTTCGCAGGAATCGAATGTCTGCGGTGCAGGAAAACAATGTCATCGATTTGTTGCGAACAATGGGATGGAGCCGTGTTTCAAGTGGACTGGTTGAGCAATCCTCCACACTTCCGGGGCGTCATTTTATGCATAAGACCCGGTTTGCCACAAAGACACGACCACAAGAAGTTGATATTGCATGTGAATTAGGTAATTCAGTTGTCTTGGCAATGGAATGTAAGGTCACGAACGACAGAACAAATTCGGTGAAACGCGTAAATGATATTTTGAAAAAGGCTACTGCTTGGCAAGAGCATTGGGGCTCGTTCGTAAAGACCGCTGCCCTTTTGCAAGGGGTGGTTGCAGACAAAGACGTAGAGCGTCTGAATGCCGCGAGAGTTCACGTGTTTTGGTCCCATGATTTGGCAAAGTTTCGCGAATGGCTGGAGCTCAATTCGCTTTGACCGATGAGCTTGTGCATTGGCGTACATCCCCTCCCTCCAACACCAACCCTTGACCCCCCACCCAAACCCGCCTAAGGGCGCGCTTCCTCCGGGCTTACCCCCGGATTGAGCTGAACATTGGCGGCCCCGTCTCCCAACAGAGGCAGTCGTCAAAGTAACCCGGTGGCCGAAGGGCCGGATTTGCGGGTGGAGCGTTTCAGTCTCGTTCGTCATCCCGGCGCAGGCCGGGATCTCATGCCTCAGGCGGTTCGCTTGCGGCTCTGGGCCCCGGCCTTCGCCGGGGTGACTGGTCGGGCTTGATCTCTCCTCCCACTTCTCCGGCTTGGGTGTCACCACTTTTACGGTGAAGAGAGAAAGTCTTACATGCCGACAATCAACCAGCTGGTCCGCAAGGGCCGCGTTCCGCAGAAGGCCAAGTCCAAGGTCCCTGCGATGGAGCAGAACCCGCAGAAGCGCGGCGTTTGCACCCGCGTTTACACGACGACCCCGAAGAAGCCGAACTCGGCGCTGCGCAAGGTTGCCAAGGTGCGTCTGACCAATCAGCGCGAAGTCATCAGCTACATCCCCGGTGAAGGCCACAACCTGCAGGAACACAGCGTTGTGCTGATCCGCGGCGGGCGTGTGCGCGATCTTCCCGGCGTTCGTTACCACGTCCTGCGCGGCGTGCTCGATACGCAGGGTGTCAAGGACCGCCGCAAGTCGCGTTCGAAATACGGGGCCAAGCGGCCGAAGTGACCCGGTAGCCGAAGGCACCGCCAGGTCATCCTGAACTTGTTTCAGGATCCATGGTGCCGCAAGCTCAGGTTCAGGAATTGATAGAGCTGAGCCGTCCGCCTGATGGACCCTGAAACAAGTTCAGGGTGACGAAGGAGGAAGAGGCAAGGGCTCCACTCCGAAGGAGTTAAAGAATATGTCACGTCGTCGTCGTCCCGAAAAGCGGGTCATCCTGCCCGATCCCCAGTACGGGGATCAAATCCTGTCGAAGTTCATGAACAACCTCATGTATGACGGCAAAAAGGCTGTGGCCGAAGGGATCGTGTACAGCGCGCTCGCCACGGTTGAAGCCAAGTCCAAGGCCGATCCGATCCAGCTGTTCCATGATGCGCTCAACAATGTGAAGCCGCAGGTCGAAGTTCGCAGCCGCCGCGTTGGCGGGGCGACCTATCAGGTGCCGGTCGAAGTGCGCGCAGAGCGTGCGCAGGCGCTGGCGATCCGCTGGCTGATCATCGCAGCGCGCGGTCGTCCGGAAACCACGATGGCCGCACGGCTGTCGGGCGAGTTGATGGATGCCGCCAATAATCGCGGCAATGCGGTAAAGAAGCGCGAAGACGCGCACCGCATGGCTGACGCCAACCGCGCCTTCTCGCATTACCGCTGGTAAGCGCGCGGGGCAGTGGAAATGCCCGGCCGCTTCCTTGTGAAAAAGGGGCGGTCGGACTTTGCGCTGTCACAAAAGCAACTTTATGGGGCGCGCGTGAGGCTTAGTTGGCCCGCACCGCTCCAGCCAACCTGAGGAATTCATCATGGCACGCAGCCATCCGCTCGACCGCTACCGCAATATCGGTATCATGGCGCATATTGACGCCGGCAAGACCACCACGACCGAACGGATTCTGTTCTACACCGGCAAGTCCTACAAGATCGGCGAAGTGCACGATGGCGCGGCGACGATGGACTGGATGGAGCAGGAGCAAGAGCGCGGGATCACCATCACTTCGGCCGCGACGACCTGTTTCTGGAATGCCGAAGACGGCAAGGGTCCCGAACACCGCATCAACATCATCGACACCCCCGGGCACGTCGACTTCACCATCGAAGTCGAACGCAGCTTGCGCGTGCTCGACGGCGCGGTCGCCTGTTTTGATGGCGTGGCCGGGGTTGAGCCTCAGTCCGAAACCGTATGGCGTCAGGCCGACAAATACGGCGTCCCCCGGATGTGCTTCATCAACAAGCTCGACCGCACCGGCGCCAACTTCAAATATTGCGTTCAGTCGATCATCGACCGCCTCGGCGCGCGCCCGGCTGTGCTCTACATTCCAATCGGCATCGAAGCTGACCTCAAGGGTCTGGTTGACCTCGTCAACAACCGCGCGATCATCTGGAAGGACGAAGCGCTGGGCGCTGAATTCTTCTATGAGGAAATCCCCGCCGATCTCGCCGACGAAGCCGCTGTCTATCGCAGCGAGTTGATCGAGCTTGCGGTTGAGCAGGACGATGACGCGATGGAAGCCTATCTCGAAGGCAACGAGCCTGATGTGGCGACGCTCAAGGCGTTGATCCGCAAGGGCACGCTCAACCAGTCGTTTGTGCCGGTTTGCTGCGGTTCGGCGTTCAAGAACAAGGGCGTTCAGCCGTTGCTGGATGCGGTGGTCGATTACCTGCCGTCGCCGCTCGATATCCCTGACGTTCAGGGCCTCAAGATTGACAGCGACGAGCCTGACAGCCGCCCCGCGACCGACGAAGCGCCGTTCAGCGCGCTCGCGTTCAAGGTGATGAACGATCCGTTCGTCGGCAGCCTGACCTTCATCCGCATCTATTCGGGCACGCTTGGCAAGGGCACCTACCTGAACTCGGTCAAGGACAAGAAGGAAAAGGTCGGGCGCATGCTGGAAATGCACGCGAACGAACGCAAGGACGTGGACGAAGCCTTCGCTGGCGACATCATCGCGCTGGCCGGGATGAAGGAAACCACCACTGGCGATACGCTGTGTGCGGAACGTTTCCCGATCGTGCTCGAACGGATGGAATTCCCTGAGCCGGTGATCGAACTGTCGGTGGAACCCAAGACCAAGGCTGACCAGGAAAAGATGGGCATCGCGCTCAATCGCCTGTCGGCCGAAGATCCCAGTTTCCGCGTGTCGACCGATCAGGAAAGCGGCCAGACCATCATCAAGGGCATGGGCGAACTGCACCTCGACATCATCGTCGACCGTATGCGCCGCGAATTCAAGGTCGAAGCCAATGTCGGTGCGCCGCAGGTGGCTTACCGCGAATACCTCGCCCGCGAAGTCGACGTGGATTACACCCACAAGAAGCAGTCGGGCGGCTCAGGCCAGTTCGGCCGGGTCAAGGTCACCGTCATTCCCGGTGAACGCGGCCAGGGCGTGATCTTTGAAGATGTCATCAAGGGCGGTAACATTCCGCGCGAATATATCCCGGCGATTGAAAAGGGCTTCCGCGAACAGGCTGCCAGCGGGCACCTGGTCGGCTTCCCGATCATCGATTTCAGCATCAAGCTGACCGATGGCGCGTATCACGACGTCGATTCGAGCGCGATTGCGTTTGAAATCGCCGCGCGCGGTGCGATGCGGGAAGCTGCGCAGAAGGCCGGGATCAAGCTGCTCGAGCCGATCATGAAGGTTGAAGTGGTGACTCCGGATGATTATCTGGGTGACGTCATCGGCGATCTCAACAGCCGGCGCGGACAGATCCAGGGCACCGACACGCGCGGCAATGCTCAGGCGGTCGAGGCGTTCGTCCCGCTCGCCAATATGTTCGGTTACGTCAATGAACTGCGCTCGTTCACGCAAGGGCGTGCGAACTACTCCATGCAATTCTCGCACTATGACGAGGTTCCGGCCAACGTCGCAGCCGAGGTCAAGGAGAAACTTGCCTAACCCGGCCTGACGGTTTAGGGGCGGCGCCTGATTCAGCGGGCACCGCCGTTCTCGCGCGAACACACTATTTCATTCAAGAAGGTAAACCAGAGAAATGGCCAAGGAAAAATTCCAGCGGAACAAGCCGCACTGCAACATCGGCACCATCGGTCACGTTGACCATGGCAAGACCACGCTGACTGCCGCGATCACCAAGGTGATGGCAGAAGTTTATGGCGGTGCCGCGGTAGATTTCGCCAACATCGACAAGGCTCCCGAAGAGCGTGAGCGCGGGATCACCATCTCGACCGCGCACGTTGAATATGAATCGGCTGCGCGTCACTATGCGCACGTCGATTGCCCGGGCCACGCCGACTACGTGAAGAACATGATCACCGGTGCCGCCCAGATGGACGGCGCGATTCTGGTGGTGAACGCAGCTGACGGCCCGATGCCCCAGACCCGTGAGCACATCCTGCTCGCCCGTCAGGTCGGCGTGCCGGCGCTGGTCGTGTACATGAACAAGGTCGATCAGGTCGATGACGAGGAAATCCTCGAACTCGTCGAACTGGAAGTTCGCGAGCTGCTTTCGAAGTACGACTTCGACGGTGACAATATTCCGATCATCAAGGGCTCGGCTCTGGCCGCTCTCGAAGGCCGTGATGACGCGATCGGCAAGGATTCGGTCATCGCTTTGATCGAAGCCGTTGATGCCTTCATCCCGCAGCCCGAGCGCCCGATCGACAAGCCCTTCCTGATGCCGATCGAAGACGTGTTCTCGATTTCGGGTCGCGGCACCGTGGTGACTGGCCGTATCGAAACCGGCATCGTCAATGTTGGCGACGAAGTTGAAATCGTCGGCATCAAGGATACCCGCAAGACCACCGTCACCGGCGTGGAAATGTTCCGCAAACTGCTTGATCGCGGCGAAGCTGGCGACAATGTCGGCGCCCTGATCCGCGGCGTTGCCCGTGAAGACGTGGAACGCGGTCAGGTGCTGTGCAAGCCCGGTTCGGTCAGCCCGCACACCGAGTTCGAAGCCGAAGTCTACGTGCTGTCGAAGGATGAAGGCGGCCGTCACACGCCGTTCTTCGCCAACTACCGCCCACAGTTCTACTTCCGCACCACCGACGTGACCGGCGAAGTGATCCTTCCCGAAGGCACTGAAATGGTGATGCCGGGCGATAACGTGTCCATCGGCGTCAAGCTGATCGCACCGATTGCCATGGACGAAGGTCTGCGCTTCGCGATCCGTGAAGGCGGCCGCACCGTGGGCTCGGGCGTCGTTGCCAAGATCACCAAGTAAGCTTTTGCTCCGCTAAGGGGCGAAACCGAACAGCAGGAGGCCCGGCAGCTCGCAAGAGCGCCGGGCCTTTTTGCGTCCAGGGCGCGGCCCGGAACGGCAGGCACCGGATTTCCGGTTTGAGCGCGCGGCCAGCAAGGCGGACAGGGCATCCGGATCGTGACGGTTGTGGTCATTTCCCGGTCACGCAATTTCCTTACACTTGGCTCTTGCCAGAATCTGCCACGCTCCGTATAGGCGCGGCTCCCGACGGAGATTCGTCCCCGTTGGAAAGATATTCATTAAGGCCGCCCGCTCACGGGGAACCGGAATATGAGCGGGGACGGCCTTTGTTATATGGGATGTACTGGGCAACCGGTAAATCCTTGGCTCTTTCGCATCGGTAGTAGGACATGGAAGCTCAGAATATCCGTATTCGCCTCAAGGCGTTTGATCACCGCGTGCTCGACCAGGCAACTGGCGAGATCGCTGATACGGCCCGCCGCACTGGCGCTCTTATTCGTGGCCCCATTCCGCTGCCGACGCGTATCGAGAAATTTACCGTGAACCGCGGCCCGCACGTCGACAAGAAGTCGC
>JBGSKN010000035.1:0-7243 GCA_041741215.1 Erythrobacter sp.
CAGCACCGGGCCAGAATCCTGACCGCGGGCGCTTTCGTCGCGCTCGACCAGCTCGATGATTGCCATCTGCACCGCATCGCCCGCGCGCACACCGGCGCGAAGCACGCGGGTGTAGCCGCCTTCGCGATCCGAGTAACGCTCGGCCAAAACTTCGAACAGCTTCTTGAGCTGGGTCTCATCACCCAGACGCGCCATCGCCAGACGGCGGTTGGACAGCCCGCCGCGCTTGGCCAGCGTGATCAGCTTTTCGAGATAGGGGCGCAGTTCTTTCGCCTTGGGCAGCGTGGTCTTGATCTGCTCGTGCTTGATCAGCGCGGCGGCCATGTTGCGGAACAGGGCGTTGCGGTGACCCGTCTTGCGGCCAAGCTTACGGCCCGAAATACCATGACGCATATTATTTATCCTTCGTTCGTAGGGAGCCCGTGCAAGGTAGCTCCATCCCGGTGGCCATTGCGGGCCGCCACCTTCGCCCAAAATGTAAGCCCCCGCTTGCGCAGGGGCTCACGAATTCATCAGCCGAGAAGTTCTTGTTCGAGCTTCTTGGCCATCTCCTCGATGTTCTCCGGCGGCCAGCCAGGGATGTCCATCCCGAGACGCAGACCCATGCTCGAGAGCACTTCCTTGATCTCGTTGAGCGACTTGCGGCCGAAGTTCGGGGTGCGCAGCATCTCGGCTTCGGTCTTCTGAACCAGATCGCCGATATAGATGATGTTGTCGTTCTTGAGGCAGTTGGCCGAACGCACCGACAATTCCAGCTCGTCGACCTTCTTGAGAAGGTAGCGGTTAAGCTGGTTGGCGTCGCTTTCTTCGGGCTGCACCGCGTGGCCGATCATCGTGCCGACCGGCTGCGGAATGCCATCTTCGAAGTGGACGAACAGCGTCAACTGATCCTGCAGGATGCGCGCGGCATAGGCCACCGCGTCTTCAGGGGTGACAGTGCCATCGGTTTCGACCGAAAGGCTGAGCTTGTCGTAATCGAGTTCCTGCCCAACGCGGGCGTTTTCGACCTTGTAGCTCACCTGACGCACCGGCGAATAGAGCGAGTCGATCGGGATCAGCCCAATCGGCGCATCGGCCGGACGGTTCTGCACCGCAGGCGCGTAGCCCTTCCCGATGTCAGCGGTCAGCTCCATGTTGAGCGTCGCGCCTTCATCGAGATGACAGATCACCAGATCCTTGTTCATGATCTCGATATCGCCGGAAACGGCAATGTCACCCGCCTTCACCGCGCCCGGCCCAGTGGCCGAAAGCTGCAAACGCTTGGGGCCTTCGCCCTCCATCTTGAGCGCGATCTGCTTCACGTTGAGGACGATGTCGGTGACATCTTCACGCACACCGGCAAGCGACGAGAATTCGTGCAGCACGTTCTCGATCTTGATCGAGGTGATTGCCGCGCCCTGCAGGCTGGACAGCAGCACGCGCCGCAGCGCGTTGCCAAGGGTCAGGCCAAAACCACGCTCAAGCGGTTCGGCAACGAAAGTCACCTTGCGCGCGCGATCACCGCCATCCTTGATATCGAGGGTGTTGGGTTTCTTGAGTTCCTGCCAGTTCTTCGTGTTGACGGACATGGATTTCCCCTAATTCGCCCTGGTCGGGCGGTTCATATTCTAGGCGGGCCTAATGCGCTGGACGTCACGCGGCATCAGACCCGTTCGGGCGGCGACGGCACGATCTGCCGCCACCATCCCGGCGGATCAGACGCGGCGGCGCTTGGACGGACGAACCCCGTTGTGCGGGATCGGGGTCACATCGCGGATCGAGGTGATGTTGAAGCCCACAGCGGCAAGGCCGCGCAGTGCGCTTTCGCGGCCCGAACCGGGGCCCTTCACTTCAACCTCAAGCGTGCGCACGCCGTGTTCGGCGGCTTTCTTGCCCGCGTCATCGGCCGCCACCTGCGCGGCATAAGGCGTCGACTTGCGGCTACCCTTGAACCCCATCGCCCCGGCACTGGACCAGCTGATCGCATTGCCCTGGGCATCGGTGATGGTGATCATGGTGTTGTTGAAGCTGGCGTTGATATGCGCAACGCCGCTGCTGATATTCTTTTTGTCACGACGCCGAATACGGCCTGGTTCGCGTGCCATCGTTTACTGTCCTCTAGCTCGTCAGAAGGAAAAAGCGTGGTTGCCCTGAGGCCGCCGGCTTACTTCTTCTTGCCCGCGATGGGCTTGGCCTTGCCCTTGCGGGTGCGGGCGTTGGTGTGAGTGCGCTGGCCGCGAACGGGCAGGCCGCTGCGATGGCGCAGGCCGCGATAGGCGCGCAAATCCATCAGACGCTTGATATTCATCGCGGTCTGGCGACGCAGGTCGCCTTCTACGGCGAAATCGGAATCGATGGTTTCACGGATCCGCAGCACTTCCTCATCGGTGAGGTCTTGCACACGCTTGCTGTGATCAATGCCGAGCTTGTCGGCAATCCGCAGGGCCGTGTTGCGGCCAATTCCGTGAATATAGGTGAGCGCGATGATCACGCGCTTGTTGGTGGGGATATTTACCCCGGCAATACGAGCCACTTATTTCTCCATGCTCCACAGGGAACTGGCCGCATTTGGGCGGCCTCCCCCTATCTCAACGCTCAATCATTCTAGTGATCGTTTGCCCCGGCGATCCGCATGATGCAGCATCGCAAACGGCAAAAGTCCGGTCGGCACGCGCAACGGCGATGCCTGCCGAACCCGGTTCGAACCTTTCGAATGAGGGGCGCGCATAGGACGATTCGTGTGGCAGGTCAACCACAAGGCGCGCGCGGCCGGATCAGGCCCCGGGATCGCTGCCAAGATCGCCGCCAAGATCGCCAAATGCATCCTCAACCGAGGCCGGTTTTGGCGCAGGTTCGGCCTTTGGCTCAGCGGCGGGCCGGGCCTCAGCTTCGGCGGGTTCGGCCAACTCTGCATCGTCCGCCCCGGCCTCAGGCTCATCAGCAGCTGGCGGCGCAACCGGCCCCAGCAAAGCCGCGAGCGCGCCAAGCTGCGCGCCCATCACCGCGTCGACCGCCTTGGAAATCACCGGCACTTCATACCGCATCGTGCCGCCAACATGATATTCCCACACGATCCGCGTGCCTTCATCGACTTCGCTGATCGCGATGGTGAGGATGCCGTTCACCGGTTCGCTTTGCAACGGGCCGAGCGCGCCCTGCATCCGCAGTGCTACTTCCGGATAGGCCTGGATCACGCGCATATGTTCGACACTGCCTTGCAGCGTGAAGCGGTCCGGCTCATCCACCTCGGGGATGGTTTCGCAAAAGCATCCGCCCGCCTGCGGGGTAAGCGTCAAATTCGTCGCCTCGCCCGACCATGTATGTTCAGACCGCCACCAGTCTGCGGGCGAGATCAGCGCGAGCCACACCTGCTTGGGGCTGGCCTCCACCACCACTTCGTGACGCGAAATGAAGCTGTTTTCGTCCGCCTGGGTCAATTCGGCGGCAGCAGGAACAGCCAGATGCAGCCCGGCTGCGGCCACAAGAGCAAGGCGAAGGGCCTGAATGATCGTCACCGTGCCCGCCTCAGCCGCCCATGATCGCGTCGATCTGACTGGCAACCGTGTCGATTGCGGCCATCCCGTCGACCCGGGTGACGATCCCGCGCGCTTCATAACCGGGCAGGATTGGCGCGGTTTTGGCGCGATATTCCTGCATCCGCATCCGCACGGTTTCCTCATTATCATCGGGGCGGCGCTTGAATTCGGTGCTGCCGCAATTGTCGCACACCCCCGGCTTTGACGGCGGGTTGGCGATGTCGTGATACAGCGCGCCGCAATTGGCGCAGGAAAAACGGCCCGTGATGCGCTCCACCAGCGCGTCTTCGTCAACCTCAAGCTCGATCACACGGTCAAGGTTGCGGCCGTTGCGCGCCAGAATTGCATCCAGCGCATCAGCCTGCGCGGCGGTGCGCGGGTAGCCATCGAAAATCACCCCGATCCCCGGTCCCATCGCCGCAAGTTCTGCATCGATCAGGTCGGATACGATTTCGTCCGAGACCAGTTCGCCGCGCTCCATCACCGCCTTGGCCTTCAGACCCACGGGTGTTCCGGCCTTGACCGCCGCGCGCAGCATATCGCCGGTGGAAAGCTGGCGCATTGCGTGCCGCTCGACAAGGCCGGCGCTTTGCGTGCCTTTACCGGCGCCGGGAGGGCCAAGAAGAATGATATTCACGAACCGTTCCCCATTGTCGCCCCGACTTGCGCGCCGGTGGCACTCTTGCAAACTTGCGGGTTCCCCCATGCGCGCTGGTGGGTCAAGTCAACTTGCGCCTGATATCAGCGCATCCGGCCCTTGAGCTTCGCCTTCTTGATCAGATCGCCATACTGGTGCGCCAGCAGATGCGATTGAACCTGGCTGATGGTATCCACCGTCACGTTCACCACGATCAGCAGGCTGGTGCCGCCAAGGAACAACGGGATGCCTGTCTGGGCAATCATGTATTCGGGCACCACGCAGACCACTGTCAGGTAAATCGCGCCGACCACCGTGATCCGCGTCAGCACATATTCGAGGTAATCGGCGGTGCGTTTGCCGGGCCGGATACCGGGGATGAAGCCACCGTTCTTCTTGAGATTATCCGCCGTTTCTTCCGGGTTGAACACAACCGCGGTGTAGAAAAAGCAGAAGAAGATGATCCCGATCGCATACAGCCCCATATAGAGCGGCTGGCCATGCGCGAGATACTGGTTCAGCGTCACGATCACATTTCCGAACGTGCTTTCGGTATCCACCGAATTGCCCGCGAACTGCGAAATCGTCAGCGGCAAGAGCAGCAGCGAACTGGCGAAAATCGGCGGGATCACGCCTGCGGTGTTGATCTTGAGCGGCAAGTGCGAACGATCTGCCTGCATCATCCCGCGCTGGGTTGCGCGCTTGGGATACTGGATCAGCAGGCGGCGCTGGGCGCGCTCGACAAAGGAAATCAGCAGGATCAGCACCACGACCATCACAATAAAGCCGATAATCACAACCGGCGCGATCGATCCGGTTCGCCCGCCTTCGAACAGGTTGGTCACAAAGCTTGGAAACTGGGCGACGATGCCCGCCATGATGATCAACGAGATACCGTTGCCGATCCCGCGACTGGTGATCTGTTCACCCAGCCACAGCAGGAACATGGTGCCCCCGACCAGACTGACGACTGCGCCGATGCGGAACAGATAACCGGGGTTGACCACCGCCGCGAGATCGCTTTGCGAGGCGAAACTTTCGAGGCCAACGGCGAGGAAATAGCCCTGAATGGCGCACAGGAACACCGCGCCGTAGCGGGTGTACTGGTTGAGTTTCTGGCGCCCGCTGGCACCTTCCTTTTTCAACGCCGCCAGCGTGGGATGCAGCGCAGAGGCCATCTGCACGACGATCGAGGAGGTGATATAGGGCATCACGCCGAGCGCGATCAGGCTCATGCGTTCAAGGCTGCCACCCGAAAACGCGTTGAACAGATCAAGGATCCCGCCGCGCGTCTGTTCGTACAGATCGCTCAGGATCAGCGGGTTGACGCCTGGCAGAGGCACAAAGCTGAGGAAGCGAAAAACGATCAACGCCCCCAGGGTGAACCAGATGCGTTGCTTGAGCTCGGTCGCCTTGGAAAAATTGCCGAGGTTCAAATTGCTCGCGATATTGTCGGCGCGTGATGCCATGTCGTTTCGTCGATCCTAGCTCATCGCCCGCTGGTCGCCACCGATTGGTGCCGCCGTTCGGGCCATCTCCTGCGCGCCGGTCTTGTGCCTGTCGCCATCCCTGCTGGGATGCGGCGCAGCGCGCGGACACGTAAATAGGGAGCGCGGGGGCTGTTGTCGAACCCCCGCGCTCAGCATTTCGTCGATTACTTCGCCGCCGCCGCCTTGGCGGCCCGGTTGGCGTCGCGCCGGGCGAGTTTCTTTTCATGTTCAGGGGTCGGGGCAGGAGCAACTTCAACCTTGCCGCCCACGGCTTCGACCGCAGCAATCGCGCCCTTGGTCGCGCCGGTTACAGCGAAGGTCGCCTTGACGGTGATTGCACCCTTGCCCAGCAGCCGCACGCCATCCTTGCCATCGCGCACCAGGCCCGCAGCGCGCAGCGCGGCTTCGGTGATGGTGGCCTTGGCATCAAGCTTGCCCGCGTCGATGAACTTCTGGATCATGCCAATGTTCACCTCGGCATAATCCTTGGCGAACGGGTTGTTGAACCCGCGCTTCGGCAGGCGCATGTGGAGCGGCATCTGGCCGCCTTCAAAGCCCTTTATGGAAACGCCCGAACGGCTCTTCTGGCCCTTCTGGCCGCGGCCCGAGGTCTTGCCCTTGCCCGAGCCGATCCCGCGGCCGACACGCAGCCGGCCCTTGCGGGCGCCGGGATTGTCGCGGATGTCATTCAGTTTCATAATGTGCACTCGCTTTCGCTTTTGTCGCGCTTCTTAGAATGCGAATCCCCGCGCAGGCGGGGATCTCATGCCGGTAGCGCAATGCCAGCGGCACGAGGCCCCCGCCTGCGCGGGGGCTCACGGGGTTAAAATCAGTCGACCACCTGAACCAGATGCGGGATCTTGGCGATTGCGCCGCGCACTTCAGGAGTGTCCTGACGCACAACGACCTTGTTCATCTTGTTCAGCCCAAGTCCGATCAGGACCTTGCGCTGGCTTTCGGGACGACGGATCGGCGAACCGACCTGCTTGATCTTGATGGTTGCCATGTCGGATTACTCCACGAGTCCGGCAGCATCGGCGTCCGCCTCAGCTGCATTCGATCCGCCGCGACCCAAAAGGTCGACAACCTTCTTGCCGCGACGCTGAGCCACCGACTTCGGCGAAGTCTGCTCAGTCAGCGCGTCAAAGGTGGCGCGGATCATGTTGTAGGGGTTCGATGAGCCGACCGATTTGGTCACAACGTCGGCAACGCCGAGGCTTTCGAACACGGCACGCATCGGGCCACCGGCGATGATGCCAGTCCCCGCCGGCGCGGTGCGCAAAGTCACCTTGCCCGCACCGAAACGGCCATTGCCGTCATGGTGCAGCGTGCGACCTTCCTTCAAAGGCACGCGGATCATCTTCTTGCGCGCCGCAGCGGTCGCCTTGGTGATCGCTTCGGGCACTTCGCGGGCCTTGCCGTGGCCAAAGCCGACGCGGCCCTGACCATCGCCAACCACGACCAGCGCCGCAAAGCCGAAGCGCTTGCCGCCCTTGACCGTCTTGGACACGCGGTTGATGTGCACCAGCTTTTCGATGATGCCGTCATCTTCTTCCTGCTTGCCGCCGCGACGGTCATCACGACCGCCCCGCCCGCGTCCG
>JBGSKN010000036.1:0-8678 GCA_041741215.1 Erythrobacter sp.
GGTCAGCAGGAACAGGTGCCCGCCGCCCGCGAAGGTCTGAAGCCGCGCATTGGGGATCATCGCCTTCAGGATCTTGCCATTGATAACCGGCACGATCTGATCGTCCTCACCCATCATGATCAGCGTCTGCTTGGTCATGAAAGGCAGCGCGGGCAGGCTGCTCCAGCCCAGCATGCACATCAGCTGATACATATAACCGCGCGGGGAAGGGGGCTTTAACCGGCCGATATGGCTGTCTTTCTGGTGTTCGGCCCCGTCCTTGTCCACCCCGCCATACAGCGTGGCAAAGTGTTCGTTCATGAATTCGGGGTCGATATAGCGGCGCGGATCGGCCATCTTGGTGAAGGCGGCGGGGTTGCCCGGCACCATCAGCATGCCCGGCGTGGTCGCGATCAAGGTCAGCCGCCGGGTGCGGCCGGGATGCTGGAGCGCAAAGTGCTGCGCCAGCGCGCCGCCCCATGACACGCCCATCACATCGACCTGATCCAGCCCGTAACGCCCCAGCAGCTGCGCAGCAGTCCAGCTCATGGTGAAGGGGTTGTAGGGGATCAGCGGGTCAGGCGATTCGCCCGTGCCCGGCATGTCGAACATGATGAAGCCGCGTTCGGGCATGGCGGCGGCGAGCGGGGCTACCGCTTCGATATTCGCGCCGATGCCGTTGAAGAACAGAACCGGCAGGTGTTCGGACGGCATATCCAGCCGCCACGCCGCAGTCCGTAGCGTCCGGCCGCCAACCTGTTCCATTGTGACGACCGCGCCGTCCATTGCATTGGCCACGAAAACCAGTCCTTTCTGTGCGCCTGTTGCGGCGCAGGCCGGGCGCGCTCGTCCATCTCTGAACCAGAGCGCCCATGATAACTTCGCGCCGGCGCTGCCGCTTGGGCAGCATTTGCGCTGCACCGCAATATCAGACTTCTTCGCGGACGTAGAGTCCCGGTGCCGGATCGGTCGGGGCATAGGATTTGTTGCCCAGCGCGGATGGCGCGGCTCTTTTCTTGCCCGAACGCGCCTGCACCCATTCCATCCACAGCGGCCACCAGCTGCCTTTGACCTCCTCGGTGCCTTGCAGCCATTCATCAGCGGTGGCGGGCAGCTTGCCCTTTTTCGTCTGAACGAAATATTTCGCCTTGGGATTGGTTGGCGGGTTGAGGATCGCCTGCATGTGCCCCGACTGGCTGAGCACGTAGGTGACATCCTTCGATCCGAACAGCTGGGTGGAACGATAGGTCGCTTTCCACGGGGTGATATGATCGGTCACGCCGCCAAGGATGAACAGATCGGATGTCACCTTGGAAAGGTCGATCTTGTGATCGACCATTTCGACTTCGCCCTGTTTGGTGAAGGCGAGGGTTTCATACACGGTGAGGAAATCGCCCATCAGGCTGGCAGACAGGTTGGTGGCGTCCGCGTTCCAGAACAATACGTCAAACGCCGGCGGATCGGCGCCCAGCAGGTAATTGTTGATAACGTAGTTCCAGATCAGATCATTGGGGCGCAGCCAGGCAAACCCGCGCGCCAGATCATCGGCCTTGATTATGCCGGCCTTGCTGGCGCGCTGGCGGGCCAGCTTCATGCCGTTTTCGCTGACCAGCGATCCGGCTTCGATATCGGTCGCCATCGGGTGCAGCACGCACACCATCAGCGTCAGCGTGCCGAGAAGGTCGGATTTGTCGGCGGCCAGCTTGCTCGCCAGCATCGCGGCGGTCTGCCCGCCCGAACACCCGGCCGAAACATTGACCTTTTTCGCCCCGGTGATCGATGCAACCGCCTCCATCGCTTCGCGGCAGGAATGGACGTAATCCGCCATGCCCCACACGCCTTGTTCCCTGGTCGGATTGCGCCACGAAATCACAAAAGTCTGGATACCGTTGTCGACCTGCCATTTCACCACCGATTTATCGGGGCTGAGGTCGTTGATATACATCTTGTTGATCTGCGGCGGGATGGTCAGCTGCGGGATTTCATACACTTCATCGGTCGTGGGCGCGTAGTGGATCAGCTCCATCATTTCGGTGCGCAGCACCACCGCGCCTTTGGAGGTTGCGACATTTTCGCCCAGCTTGAACGGGCGTTTGTCGACCTGGCTGACCATGCCCTTGTTGTGAACGATGTCGTGATAGGCGTTCTGCAACCCCTTGATAAGCGACAGGCCGCCCGAATCGATTACCCGTTTCTGCGCGGTCGGGTTGCCAGCCAGGGTGTTGGTGGGGGACAGGCCGTCAAGGATGATATTGGCGATGAAGTTGGCGCGGTTGCGTTCCAGTTCATCCAGTTCCAGTTCTTCAAGCCAGCCGCGCATCCCCTTTTGCACCGCGAGGTAATATTGCGCCCCGGCGCGGAAGAACGGGTTGAAGGCCCAGGCCGGATCCATGAACCGCTTGTCCTTCGGATCGGGGGAGAGTTCACTCTTGCCGGTCAGGATCTTTACCATGTCCTGCGCCATTGCGGTGGAATGGCGAACGAAACGGGTGGGATCTGACGCCGTTTCGCGGAGCAAAAGCGCGACAGCGCTGACAAAATCCTCGCGCGCCACGCCAATCAGCGGGCCGAGCGCGTTGGTCGACTGGGCTGCTTCGTTTTCGAGCTTCACTTCGCTGCTTGCCATGGGATCCCCTTCGTCTGGTGTCCGCCCGCTGGCTTGGGTCGCATTCGGTTAACGGCACCACAGGCAGCAGAATGCCGCTTGGAGCGCCAAGTTGCAAGCGCGCGGCACATTGCAAGGCGCTTGTGCGGTGTCCGGCCGAGCAAGAATTTACCACCGCGATTAACGCTTTTCTCAGCGAATTTGTCGCATAGGCTCGCGGATGTCCGGAGAACCTGTCCGAAAATTTGCAACCGCCAATCCGCGCCCTCTTGGCGGTGGCCGCGATCTGCGCGCTGTTGCCGATGCCAAGGGTGTCAATCGCGAACAACGCGGTCGCGGTGAGCGGCGCAGTCTGGACCGGATCGGCCCCAGTCCGGTGAGCGGCTTCGATCATTTGCTTGAGGAACCGGCGAGCGAACAGAATTTCTTCTTGCCGCGTCAGGCTGGCGGTATGACGGCGTTCCTGCTGACGGCCTATGCCATCGCGGTCGGGGTCGGGGGGGGCTTGCCCTCGACCACGACCTGCGCGGCTGCGCTGTCTTCGGCGGGGCTGTTTGCCTGCGGATCGCTGTTCGCCGCGACCGAGCGCGGTACGGAATCCTCGCGCATATTGCGCCTGCTGATCGTCGTGGTGGCGATCGTGCTGCCGATGGCTTGCGCTGGCTTTGCCCTGGCACGCTGGGTCGGCGAAGGCTTGCCCTGGCAATGGGCGGTAGCGACGCTGGTGTGCATTAACGCTGCCGCAGCAGCGCTGTTCGAAGTGCGGATCATTTCGCTGTTCTGTGCCAAGCTCGCAAGCTGGGCCGGGTTTGCGATCATCGCCCCAAGTTCGCTGATGGTTGCGGCCATATCGGGCACTGCGATCACACTTGCGCTCATTGCCCGGTTGGAATGGGCTGCGGCTGAACGGCGCCGCCTAGCGCGAGAAGCGCGCGAACGGGTGGCGGCGCGGGCCGAGGATATTCTGCGCAGCTTTGAGGAGACCGGGCAGGGCTGGTTCTGGGAGACCGACAGGCGCGGGCTGATCACCTATATCTCGCCCAAGGCGGCCCTGGCGCTGGGCAAGACCACCGAAGAGGTGTGCGGCCGTCCGCTCAGCGAGATCGTCGATCCTACTGCGGGGGCAACCGATGCCGAGCGCACGCTCGCTTTCCACCTGTCGGCGCGCTCGGCGTTTCACGATGTCGAGGTGCATGCGGCAACCGGCGGAGAGGAACGCTGGTGGGCTTTGGCGGGTCGTCCGGTGTATGATTCGTTCAAGAATTTCTGCGGGTTCCGGGGGCACGGCACCGATCTGACCGAAAAGCGTCGGAGCGAGCAGCAGGTCTCCCGTCTGGCGCACTATGACTCGCTCACCGGGCTCGCCAACCGGGTGCAGATGAGCCAGGCGCTCGAACAGATTCTCGCTGCCCCCAGTGGCCGCGAACGCGCCTGCGCGGTGCTGATGCTTGATCTTGATCGGTTCAAGCATGTTAATGATACCCTCGGCCACCCGGCGGGCGATGCGCTGCTCAAGCAGGTGGCGCAGCGGCTGGAGCGCGCAATTGGCGCTGCCGGGCGGTGCGGGCGATTGGGCGGCGACGAGTTCCAGGTGCTGGTGCCAGGGCATCAGGATCGCGCCGCGCTGGGACACATTGCGCGCGATATCATCGCCTCGCTGTCGCAGCCCTACTCGATTGAGGGGCAGAGTGTCGTCATCGGCGCCTCTGTCGGGATCGCACTTGCGCCCGAGCATGGCACCACGAGCGATGAATTGATCCGCAATGTCGACTTGGCGCTCTATGCCGCCAAGGATGCCGGACGCGGGGTGTTCCGGTTCTACGCCGAAGATCTCCACGCCGCCGCCGAAGAGCGCGCCGAGCTGGAACAGGATCTGCGCGACGCGATCGCGCGCGGCGAGTTGCAGCTTTATTATCAGCCTGTGGTTTTTGCCGCGAACGAGAAGATCGTCGGGTTTGAAGCACTGATGCGCTGGAACCACCCCAAGCGCGGGTGGCTGAGCCCGGCCAAGTTCGTGCCGATTGCCGAGGATGCGGGCCTGATCGACCGGATGGGTCAATGGGCTCTGCGCACTGCCTGCGCCGACCTTGCGCGCTGGCCGCGGTCGATCCGCTGCGCAGTCAACGTCTCGGCTTTGCAATTCGCCAACCCCGAACTGCCGACCATCGTCGCCAATGCACTTGCCCATAACGGTGTTGCGCCGTCGCGGCTCGAGCTCGAGATTACCGAGAGTGTGTTCCTCAACGACAACGCCGGCACCGACGCGATGTTCAAGGCTCTGAAGCGGGTCGGCGTGCGCCTCGCGCTCGACGATTTCGGCACTGGCTATTCCTCGCTCGGCTATCTCAAGAAAGCGCCGTTCGACAAGATCAAGATCGACCGCAGCTTCGTTCAGGGCGCGACCGAGGAGGGCAGCCGCAACGGTGCGATCATCGCCTCGATCACTAGCCTTGCCGAAGCGCTCCATATGGACACCACCGCGGAAGGCGTGGAGACGCTCGACGAGCTTGAACTGGTGCGGCTGCTCGGGTGCAGCCACATTCAGGGCTACATCTACTACAAGCCGATGAACGCCGCCGATGCGACTGCGCTGGTTTCGGGCGATCTTGTGGCCGAAGCCGATGGTCCGCAATGCGCCCGCGCGCCGCGCCAGAACCTGCTGCGCAAGGTGGCGATTGTGCACAATGGCAACCGACTCAACGCTACTCTGCGCAACATCTCCGAAAGCGGAGCGATGATCGAGGGACTGTGGAACATGCCCGCCGGCAGCGCGATGCGGATCGAGTTCTGTGCCGACAAATCGGTCACCGCGCAGGTGCGCTGGTCGCGCGAAAACCGGGTCGGGGTGGAATTCCACGCACCGCTCAAACGCCGCGCGGACGGCTCCTTTGCTGTGCTCAAGGGGCAAACGGCCCAGGCCAGCGGCTGGTAAGTCCCATCAGGCATCAGGCTTAGCAGCGCATTTACCGCCTGTTTCAATACTGCGGGTTAGCATAAAAATAACCATCGGGCTTTACTCCTTCGCGACAAGGTCGGGCGGCTGCCTTCATGGCGCCCGCTGCGGCTGAAGCTTGGAGGATTAAGCACGAGATGTCCCTCAAGGGTCTCTTGTCTTCCCGCGGCGGCGCAGCATCGCGCAGACCGCCAACGATCGCAGCCTCGGCCCTGTCCGATGGTGAGCGCCTCGCCATGCTTGATGAACTCGAACAGTCCGGGCAGGGCTGGTTCTGGGCGAGCGATGTATCCGGCCAGCTGACCTATATCTCGGGCACGATTGCCGCCCGGCTTGATGTCCCGCTCGACGAACTGATCGGTCAGCCGCTGGGCTCGATCTTCACAGCTGCCGATCACGAGGGGCGCGGCAAATCGCTGTCGCTGATGATGGGCGCCCACAAGGCGTTCACCGGCATGGCAGTGCGTGCTGCGCGCCGCCCAGAGGGCGTGGTGCTGCGTCTGTCCGGCTAGCCGGTGATGACCGCCGACGGCCAATTCGCCGGCTTTCGCGGCACCGGTACGGACATCACTGAAGAATTCCACCGCGAGGAGGAAACCGCGCGGCTGGCACGGTTCGATTCGCTCACCGGCCTCAGCAATCGCCATCGTATGGCGCACCAGATCGAATCCATGCTGACCGCCTTCAAGGCCGCGCGCCGCAACTGCGCGGTGATGATGATCGATCTTGACCGGTTCAAGCATGTTAACGACACGCTCGGCCACGCCGCCGGGGATGAACTGCTCAAGCAGGTCGCTACGCGGCTGGCCCGCGCGATCGATCGCGAATGCGACATCGGGCGGCTGGGCGGTGACGAATTTCAGGTAGTGCTGCCCGATATCGACGATCGCGGCGTGCTCGGTGATCTGGCGATGAAGATCATCACCATGCTGCGCCAACCCTATAGTCTGGACGATGGTCGCTGCGTGATCGGTGCATCGGTCGGCATCGCGATTGCCCCGCATGACGGTGTGACTCGCGAGGAAATCGTGCGCGCCGCCGACCTGGCGCTCTACGCGGCGAAGAATGGCGGGCGCGGGCAATACCGCTTCTTCTCGGGCGAGCTTGAGAACGAGACGATCTTCCGACGCCGGCTCGAACAGGATCTTGGCACAGCGCTGCGCGAGGAACAGCTGTTCCTGCGGTTCGAACCGATTGTCGAGGCGGCCGCAGGGTCAGTCTGCGCGCTGGAGGCACATGTGTGCTGGAACCATGCCGAACGCGGGATCATCGACGAGGAGGAGTTCGCTCAAATCGTCGAAGGATCGGCGTTGCTCAGCGAAGTCGGTCGCTGGGCGATTGCTACCGCTTGCCAGCGCGCCGCGATGTGGCCGGACACTGTGCGGGTGGCGGTCAATGTCCCGGTTGCGCTGTTCCTGGCCGACGATTTCGTCGAATGGGTGGCTGAGGCTGTGGACACCGCCGGGATCGCTGCGGCGCGGCTCGAACTCGAAATCAGCGAAGCGGTGTTCTTCGGCGATACCAACATCGTCGACCGCACACTGGCAGCGCTGTTCAAGCGCGGGGTGCGCCTGACCCTTGATGAATTCGGCAGCGGTTACTCCTCGCTCGCCTACTTGCGCCGCGCGCCGTTCGACAGCATCAAGATCGACGAAAAGCTGGTCGCCGAGGCCGAGCGCCATGACAGCCGCGAGCTGGGTCTGGTGCGTGCGATCGTTGCGCTCGCGGGCGCGTTGCAGATGGACACCATCGCCAACGGCATCGAAAGCCCGACGTTGCTCGCCGCGCTGACCGAATGCGGGGTGCGCTATCTCGAAGGGCCGATCTTCAGCGAACCGGTCGATGAAGCCACGCTCGATCAGGAATTGGCCGGTGGTACGTGGAAGATCGAACCCAGCACCGATCGCACTCGCCGGGCACGTCGGCGGACGGTGTTCCGCAAGATCCAGGTGATCCATGATGATTGCGCTTATGAGGTCACGCTCCGCAACCTGTCCAAGACCGGGGCGCTGATCCAGGGCCTCGCCGATGTGCCTCGGGGCACGCAGTTCGTGGTCGATCTCGGCGGCGGGCAGCTGGCGGTGGCGACGGTTAGCCGCAGCAATGGCGATGTGCAGGGGCTCGAGTTCGAGCAATCGCTGATCGAGGATGGCTCAGGCGGGCTGTGCACCCGCAACCGGGTCTCGCCCTATGCGCTTGCCGCGGCTGGCACACCGCTGGCTGCGCTCGCACCTGGCAGCTTCCGCAGCATCGATTCTGGCGGGGCAGTCCCCAAATTCGGCTACGCCGCACCACCGCGGGGTGAAGCGGGGTGATTGGCCTGCGGTGTTGCGATTTTGGCGAATGACATCTGCTTGACCCGGCGCTAAGTCGCGGGTTGATGACTGACCTTTCCAAGATCCGCAACTTCTCCATCATTGCTCATATCGACCATGGCAAGTCCACGCTCGCTGACCGGCTGATCCAGTTCACCGGGGGCCTCACCGCGCGCGAGATGTCTGAGCAAGTCCTTGATAACATGGACATTGAGAAAGAGCGCGGGATCACCATCAAGGCCCAGACCGTGCGCCTCGCCTACACCGCGCGCGACGGCGAGACCTACGAGCTCAACCTGATGGACACCCCCGGCCACGTCGACTTCGCCTATGAGGTCTCCCGCTCCCTCGCCGCGTGCGAAGGCGCGCTGCTTGTGGTGGACGCCGCGCAGGGCGTCGAAGCGCAAACCCTCGCCAACGTCTACCAGTCGATCGAGCACGACCACGAGATCGTCCCCGTCATCAACAAGATCGATCTCCCCGCCGCCGAACCCGAGAAGGTCCGCAAGGAGATCGAGGACATCATCGGCATCGACGCCTCCAACGCCGTCCTCACCTCCGCCAAATCGGGCATCGGGATCGAGGATGTGCTCGAAGCCGTCGTCACCCGCATCCCCGCGCCGCAAGGCAAGATCGATAGCCCGCTCACCGCCAGCCTGGTGGACTCGTGGTACGATCCCTACCTCGGCGTCGTCATCCTCGTACGGGTGATCGACGGCAAGCTCACCAAGGGCCTCAACATCCGCTTCATGCAGGGCGGAACCCAGCACCTGGTCGACCGCGTCGGCTGCTTCACCCCCAAGCGCACCGACCTTGCCGAACTCGG
>JBGSKN010000037.1:0-3952 GCA_041741215.1 Erythrobacter sp.
AAAGCCTGCGCGCTGCACGCTTTTGGAGCGCAGGTAATACAGCGATTTGATCCCGCGTTCCCACGCCTGGAAGTGCAGCATCATCAGATCCCACTTGTCGACATCGGCCGGGATGAACAGGTTCAGCGACTGCGCCTGATCGATATAGGGCGTCCGGTCAGCCGCGAATTCGAGCAGCCAGCGCTGGTCGATTTCAAAGCTGGTCTTGTAGACCGCCTTTTCCTCTGCCGAGAGGAAATCGAGGTGCTGCACCGATCCACCGCGTTCGAGGATCGTATTCCAGACATTGGTCGAGTTCTTCGACTTCTTGTCGAGCAGCTTTTCCAGATAGGGGTTCTTGACGATGAAGCTGCCCGACAGCGTCTTGTGGGTGTAGATATTGGCCGGGATCGGTTCGATACAGGCGCTCGTCCCGCCGCAGATGATGCTGATCGACGCGGTCGGAGCGATTGCCATCTTGCAGCTGAACCGCTCCATCGCGCCCATATCGGCGGCATCGGGACACGGCCCGCGTTCCTGCGCCAGCAGCATTGATGCTTCCGACGCCTTGGCGTGGATGTGCTTGAACATCTGCAGGTTCAGCGCCTTGGCCATCGCGCTTTCAAAGCCGATGCCCTTTTGCTGCAGGAACGAGTGGAAGCCCATCACGCCGAGGCCGACCGAGCGTTCGCGCGCGGCGGAATATTTCGCCCGCGCCATTTCGTCGGGCGCACGGTCGATATAATCCTGCAGCACGTTGTCGAGGAAGCGCATCACGTCTTCAATGAACTGCTTGTCGCCCTTCCATTCGTCCCAGGTTTCCAGGTTCAATGACGAAAGGCAGCACACCGCCGTGCGGTCATTGCCGAGGTGATCGATCCCGGTCGGCAAGGTGATTTCGCTGCACAGGTTGGAGGTTGAAACCTTGAGGCCAAGATCGCGGTGATGCTTGGGCATCATGCGGTTCACCGTGTCGGAGAACACGATGTAAGGCTCCCCGGTCGCCAACCGGGTTTCGACCAGTTTCTGGAACAGCGAGCGCGCATCCACGGTGGCGCGCACTTCGCCGGTCTTGGGCGATTTGAGGTCAAACTCAGCCCCGTCGCGCACCGCTTCCATGAAGTCATCGGTCAGCAGCACGCCGTGGTGCAGGTTCAATGCCTTGCGGTTGAAATCGCCCGAAGGTTTGCGGATTTCGAGGAACTCCTCGATCTCAGGATGGCTGACGTCAAGATAGCACGCCGCCGACCCGCGCCGCAGGCTCCCTTGCGAAATCGCCAGCGTCAGGCTGTCCATCACGCGCACGAAGGGGATGATCCCGCTGGTCTTGCCGTTGAGGCCGACCGGCTCGCCAATCCCGCGCACATTGCCCCAATAGGTGCCGATCCCGCCGCCCTTGCTGGCAAGCCAGACGTTTTCGTTCCAGGTGTTGACGATCCCTTCAAGGCTGTCGGACACCGAATTGAGATAGCACGAAATCGGCAGGCCGCGGTGGGTGCCGCCATTCGACAGCACCGGGGTCGCGGGCATGAACCACAGTTTTGAAATGTAGTCATACAACCGCTGGGCATGCGCCTGATCATCGGCATAGGCATCGGCTACGCGGGCGAACAGATCCTGGTAATTTTCTCCGGGCAGCAGATAGCGATCGGTCAGCGTGTCCTTGCCGAAATCGGTCAGCAGGGCATCGCGTGAGGCATCGGTGACGACGGTAAAGCGGCGGGCGTTGACCTTCTTGCTGTCCACCGCGTCTTTGGCTGCTCCGGCCATCGCCCCGGCCAGCACTTCGCCTGCCTTGGCGGCGATCAGTTCTTCCGAACCTGCATCTGCCTTGTTCATGGTCACTGCCTTTTCATCCTCTGCGGAGATCGCAGCCCCTGCTTGCGCCCCGACAGGCGTGCCTGCATCCAATTCGTTCACCACATCATCCGGCACATTATCGCTCGCTTTGAAATCCATCTGTCGCCCCACTTGTCCCCCGAATCGGCAGCCCCCGCAAGGGGCCATGTTCCAATTCTGTTCTATACCGGCCGGTCCACAGACTTGCCAACAGGATGATCCCGAACCGGGCCTGTTGGCGCACCACTTGCCGCACCACTCGATCACATTTTGGCGCGCATGGGAACCCTTTGGCCGGGGCGAATCCTTTCCCTTGTGCTCTGGTCAGAGCGGCCGGGGTTCACCAAGGTTTGGGGGTCCGATTTGCACCGAACCACTAGATGATGAATCAGACAGCGAATCCCGTCAACGGTCAATTAACCCTTAAATTGCCATTGGGCGGGTCTGACCGAGGCCCGCGACCGTGCGACGCGTGGAGCAAGCTTGAGTCGCGCGGCGCGCAACCCCCAAATTGAATCTGTGAAGAAAAATATGGTGATTGAATCATTCGAATCCAGCGGTGAATCTTTTGCACGTCCGGGCGCACGATTCTTGCGGGTTGGGGCGGGGCAGCGCCCGGCGCGGCCGGAATGATTGACTGGCGCTGGAACTTTCCATAATTCGATATTTATCGAATCGTTGGAGCTTTCCTTGCAACCAGATTACATCGTCCGCGCGCTCGCCGCACTTGCGCAAGGACATCGCCTTGCCGCGTTCCGGCAGCTGGTGCAGGCCGGGGTGGAGGGCATCCCGGCGGGCGTGCTGGCTGACCGGCTCGGCGTTCCGGCATCATCGATGAGCTTTCATCTCGCCCAGCTCGCCAATGCCGGGCTGGTGACACAGCGGCGCGCAAGCCGGTCGATCATCTATTCAGCGGACTACGGCGCGATGAACGCGCTGATGGGCTACCTCACCGAAAATTGCTGCGGCGGTGAGGATTGCTCGGTCGCTCGATCAGGGTCGGATTCATGCAAGGAGCCGATAATTCCATGAACACCATCACCGCCGATACCAGGCCCGCAGCCGCCGGGCTTGGCCTGTTCGAAAAATGGCTGAGCGTCTGGGTGGGCGCGGCGATCCTTGCCGGGGTTGCGCTGGGCAATGCTGTGCCGGGCGCCTTCGCGTCGCTCGCGGCGCTTGAATATGCCTCGGTCAATCTGGTGGTCGCGGTGCTGATCTGGGCGATGATCTTCCCGATGATGGTCGCGGTCGATTTTGGTGCGGTGCGGCGCGCAGGCGACAAGCCCAAGGGGCTGATAATCACGCTGGTAGTCAATTGGCTGATCAAGCCGTTCACCATGGCGGCGCTGGGGGTGTTGTTCTTTGAAATCGTGTTTGCCGATCTGATCGCGCCCGCCGATGCGCAGGAATATATCGCCGGGCTGATCCTGCTGGGCGCGGCACCGTGCACCGCGATGGTGTTCGTGTGGTCGCAGCTGGCCAGGGGCGATCCGGCTTATACGCTGGTTCAGGTGGCAGCGAATGATCTCATCATGATCGTTGCCTTCGCGCCGATTGTCGCGTTGTTGCTGGGCGTGACCAGCATTACCGTGCCGTGGGAAACGCTGCTGCTGTCGGTCGCGCTGTATGTCGTGGTGCCGCTTGTCGCAGGAGCGTTCGTGCGCCAGCGGCTGCTTTCCAGTCACGGCGGAAACGAAGCTGCGGTGGCAGATTTCACCGGGCGGATGAAGCCCCTTTCGGTGATCGGCCTGCTCGCCACTGTGCTGTTATTATTCGGGTTTCAGGCCGAAACCATCGTCACCCGCCCGCTGCTGGTGGGATTGATTGCGGTGCCGATCATCGTGCAGAGCTATGGCATATTCTTCATCGCCTATGGCTGGGCAAAAGCGTGGCAGGTGCCGCACGCGATTGCCGCGCCGTGTGCGCTGATCGGGACGTCGAACTTCTTCGAACTGGCGGTTGCCGTGGCGATCGGCCTGTTCGGATTGGGCAGCGGGGCGGCGCTGGCGACCGTGGTCGGCGTATTGGTCGAAGTGCCGGTGATGCTGTCACTGGTTGCCATTGCCAACCGCACGCGCGGGCGCTTCGCTGCGGGTTGAGGCGTTGGCGGGGGCGGCGGGTGCCTTGAAGATCG
>JBGSKN010000038.1:0-4624 GCA_041741215.1 Erythrobacter sp.
GGCCCGCGCTCGATCACGAATGGCTCAAGGCAAGCCCATTCCTCGTCGCTCATCAAACCTCGGATCACGATAGCCTCCCCAAAAGCCACCTTGAATCACATACTGGTCCTCTTGGGAATCCCCTTTGTCAACAGGTCCTAGGGATCACATATGTCATTTGTCGAATAGACCGCGCTTTGGCCCCAGATAGCCAAACAGATAGGCCCCCACCTTGCGCATCTGGATTTCCTCGCTGCCTTCCGTGATCCGGTAGCGGCGGTGGTGGCGGTAGATGTGTTCGAAGGGTTTGTGGCGCGAATAGCCGATGCCGCCGTGGACCTGCATCGCGCGGTCGGCCGCCTCGCACACCAGCCGGTTTGCCCAGTAATTGCACATCGAGACCTTGTCGCTGATGGTGCGCTCGATCGCTTCGTGGGGCATGTTGTCCATCTCCCACGCGGTCTTGAAGATCAGCAGGCGCAGCATTTCCGCCTGCGTTGCCAGCTCCACCAGCGGAAACTGAATCGCCTGATTGCGCGCCAACTCCTCGCCAAAGGGCTTGCGTTCCCGTGCGTATTTCACGCTCTCGTCGATGCAATAAAGCGCCGCGCCGCAGCTTGAGGCGGCCTGCCGGATGCGGTTCTGGTGGACGAAGCTTTGCGCCAGCGCGAGGCCGCGGCCTTCCACGCCGAGGGTCGCGCTATCGGGCACCCAGACATTGGTGACGCTGAGGCGCGGGTGGTCGGTGGGCATGTTGAAGGTCCACATCCACTCCTCGATTTCGAGGCCGGGGGTGGGATTGGGGACGAGGAAGCAGGTGATCCCGCTCGCGTCCCCCGCGCTTCCGCCCGTGCGCGCGAACATCGCGCAGTGGGTGGCGACGTGCATCCCGGTGATCCACATCTTCTCACCATCGATCCGCCAGCCATCCACCCCGTCGCGGGTTTCGCGCACGGCGACGGTTTCCATGTGTGTGGCATCGGAACCGTGGTTCGCTTCGGTCAGGCCGAAGGCGACGCGTCGCCCCTTCCCGTAAGCGCGTTCGAACCCGCCGGTGATGAATTCGGCTTTCTGTTCTTCCGTCCCCCACTGGTCGAACATGGCGACGAAGGGGAAGTTGCCGACGATGCTGTGCTCGTTCTGCAAGTCGTTGTGGAGGCCCAGACCAGCCCGCGCAAAATGCTCGCGGATCACCGCCATCCACAGGTTGCTGCCGTCCTTACCGCCGTAACGCTTGGGGGCGGAAAAGCGCCAATGGCCCGCCTTGTCGGCGCGGGCAGTGGCTTCCTTGAGCAGTGCTTCCCACTCGCGGTGGGGCAGCCCGCCCGCTTCGAAGTCCGTGCGCGCATATTCGCGGCGGTGATCGAAGAAGCGGATGTTGTCGTCCTGCGCTTCGAGCGGCTTGATCTCGGCGGCGATGAAGGCGTCGAGTTCATCGAGATAGGCTTGCAGGTCGGCGGGGATGGCGAAGTCCATTAGTTCTCTCCTAGCCACTTCTTTCGGGCGACCGCGAGCGCGGGGTATTTCGGGCTGTCCACTTTGATATTCTCGAGCGCATCGAAGCGAAGTTGAGCGAGCAACCCCTTCGAGTTCAGCGAGTCATCCCCCGAGAGGAAATACTCGGCGAGGTCCTGCCGATCGATCTCGGAATATTCGATCTCCATTTCACGGGCGACGATGCCAAGCGCGTTGCGAGCAACAGCGAGCTGAAAACCATCATGCCCCTCCATGCGGTGCTTCACCGTTTCGAGCCATTCGGAAACGGCAGTCACCAGCTCCTCGACCGTCGCGTCGCCCTTGGGAGGCTGAACCCGCGCACGACTAATGAATGGCTTGGCGACCTCTCGCGCTTGCTCCTTCCGCGGCGCATCCTCCTCCAGCAGCAGCAGCAGGTCCAATTCCTGCTCGCTGGTACGGCGCGAAATTACCACGCGCTCCAGCATCCGGTCCGCGCCGCTGCGCCATTGCGCCGCCATCTTGAGGCACCCCAGTGCCCACCACACGGTGCGGTAGATCGTCCAGAAGCGGAAGCGCGCGGGATCGACGCGGGTGCCGCTTTCGGCCTCGTAGGCGGCGATGTAGTCTGCAAGTCTCCCCAGCCCCAGCGCCGGGCGATCATACCGGGCAAAGCGCCACACCGCCATGCAACCAAAGGCGAGGTCTTCGTGGGGATCGCCGAAATGGGCCAGTTCCCAGTCGAGCACCCCGGTCAGCGCCGAGCCTTCGACCAGCAGGTTGCCCATCCGATAATCGCCGTGATTAAGGACGGGCTCGACCTCTGGCGGGCAATTGTCCTCCAGCCACTTCAGCCCCAGCGCGATGATCGGCCGGTCGCCGCCAGCCTCGATGAACTGCGCTTTCAGGTCGGCAATCGCGGCGCGGTAGTCCATTACCGGCACGCCCTCGGGCACGTCGGACTGCCGCAAGCGATGGGTGCGCGCCAAGTCCCGCGCCGCCTGCCGCAGCAAGCCTGCCGGGTCGTCACTGCCGAGGATCACCTTGGGGTCAGCCGTCCCCGGCAAGGCCCGCATGATAAAGCCCGATCCGAGCCCGTCCCCCGGCTCCAGCACAGCAACCACTTCGGGCGCGGTCACGCCCTTGGCGCGGGCGGCTTCGATCAGCGCGGCCTCGACGCCATGCCCGTATGGCCGCCCCTCCATGAAGGCGAGGCTCGGCGCGCGGCGCAGCACGAAGGCGCTCTCACCCGCCTCAAATCGCCAGCTTTCCATCACCGCCCCGCCAGTCAGCCGTTGCGGATCGCCAACCAGCGCACCATATCCTGACCGCGCCATCGCCCTCGCCAGACCGGCGGTCAGAGTCTCGCGGTCGATCACCCCGCGCCGTGCAAGGCAGCCGGCCGTTTCACCCGATCTGCTTGCGCATCCGCTTGGCGCGCTTGGCCGGGTCGGGGTGGGTTCGCAGCAAGTCGATCCCGCCGACACCGCCCAGCCCCGCCAACTTGTCCATCGCCGAGGGGCAGGCCTGCAGGTCGTACCCATTGGCCGCCATGAATGTTAGCGCATAGTCATCCGACGCGGTTTCCGCCTTCTGCGAATGCTGCGCATACACCACGTTCTGCACCAAGCCGCCCAGCTCGGAATTGGCGATCTGCCGCACCTCGCCACTGGCGGTTCCGGCAACGCTGAGCGCGGCGTCCTGTTGGAGCGCGCGTTTCATCCGCTTTTGCCCGTGCTCAAGCTTCACGTGGCCGATTTCGTGGCCGATCACGCAGCGCACTTCATCATCGGTCATCTTGTCCATCAGCCCGGAATAGACCCGTACCGTGCCATCACCCATCGCGAACGCATTCACACTATCGACCAGATAGGCTTTGAAATCGAGCGTCAGCCCGTCATAAGTGTCCAGCCCCTTCGTCAGCTTGGCAAGGCGCACGGCATAGGCGTCCTTGGCCGGGGCGACCGAGTTCTGCTTGTCCATCTGATCGGACATCTGCCCGAAATAGGCGACGATCTGTTCGTCCGAGACGGTAGCGGCCTGCACTACTTTTTTGGCCGAACCGATGATGTCGCCCAGGCTTTGCGAATGGGCCGGAACGGCAGGCGCGAGCATTGCCGCTCCCACCATTGCGGCGGCGGCGAACACCGGTGACAGCACGGGCAAAAGTCTGATGTGTTTACGCATTATCATCCTCCCTTGCCCGCACGATGCCCGCCAAGCGCCTGATAATCAAGCGGGCACTTTGTCCTTTTTCACGGTGATCACCTGCGAATAGGTGAACTCTTTCAGACCTTCCTTGCCGTATTCGGTGCCAAAACCCGATTGCTTGTGCCCGCCAAACGGCGCGAAGGGCGACAGGTGGAGGTATTCATTGACCCACACCGTGCCTGTTTCAAGCTGTTCGGCGATTTCGACGCCCTTGTCCGGGTTGCCGGTCCACACCGCGCCCGCCAACCCGTATTCGGAGGCATTGGCGCGCGCGATGACTTCCTCTTCGGTCGAGAACTTCATCAGCGGCATCACAGGGCCGAACTGTTCCTCGGCCACGATCCGCGCATCTTCGGGCGGGTTGTCGATGATGGTCAGCGGCACGAAATAGCCGGTGCCCGACGGGTCGACATTGCCGCCCAGCAGGAACTTGTAGCCATTGTCCTTGGCGTCCTCGATCAGCTCGACCACGCGGTCAAACTGCTTCTTGTTCTGGATCGGGCCGACGCCGGTGCCCTGCTGCGCGCCATCGCCCACGGTCACGGTCTTGGCATATTCGACGATCGCAGCTGACAGCTCGTCATAGATATCCTCGTGGATATAGACGCGCTTGGCCGCGACGCAGATTTGTCCGGCGTTGGAGAAGCTCGACCAGAACAATTGTTCGGCGACCTTCTTGGGATCGGCATCGGGCATCACGATCGAGGCGTCGTTACCGCCGAGCTCGAGCGTGATGCGCTTCAAGTCTGCCGAGGCGCCTTCCATGATCTTCTTGCCGGTCGCGGTTGACCCGGTGAAGGTGATCTTGTCGATATCGGGGTGCGAGGTCATCAGCGGGCCGAGGTCGTCCTCGCCAGTGATGATATTGACCACGCCGGCGGGGACTTTGTCCGCGATCAGCTCGGCAATGCGCAGGGTGGTCAGCGGCGTGAAGGGCGAGGGTTTGAGCACGATGGTGCAGCCCGAAAGCATCGCGGGC
>JBGSKN010000039.1:0-4018 GCA_041741215.1 Erythrobacter sp.
AGCATCGCGCAGGTGGCGCGCGCCGGATTCAGTTTTGATCGCGCCGCGCTTGATGGCTTTGCGCCGGGCGCGGTGCTGGGCGATGCGGCACTGGCGCTGCTGCCCCCGGTGATGGCAATCGGGCTGGTGGTGGCGGTGATCACCGTCGCTTCGCAATTGCTGCTGGGCGAAGGGCGCTTCAACCCCGGCAATGCCGCGTTCAAGGGATCGCGGATCAACCCGCTATCAGGGCTGAAGCGGGTGTTCGGGGTTCAGGGGCTGATCGAACTGGGCAAGGGCTTGCTCAAACTGGGGCTGCTGGGGGGGATCGCGTGGTGGTGGGCAACCGGCCGCCTGCCGAGCCTGCTGGCGCTGGGCCGCAACCCGCTGGAAACCCAGATCACCCTTGCATCACAAGCGATCAGCAGCCTTGTGGGAGTGCTGCTTATCGGCCTGCTGGTGATTGCCGGGATAGATTATCCGCTGCAAATCTTTCAACGAAACAAACGGTTGAAGATGAGCTTGCAGGAAATCAAGGACGAAAACAAGCAGTCCGAAGGATCGCCCGAAATGAAGTCCGCGCGCCGCCAGCGGCAACGCGATCTGGCGCGCGGCGGGGTGGCCAAGGCGATGAAGGACGCACAGTTCGTGATCGTCAATCCGCTCCATTTCGCGGTGGCGCTGACCTATGATCCGGCGCTGGCACCCGCCCCGGTGGTGCTGGCCAAGGGGCGCGGCGAAACCGCGCTGGCGATGCGCGAAATCGCGGGCGAACAGGGCCTGCCGCTGCTCGAATACCCGCAACTGGCGCGCGCGGTCTATTTCACCACCCGTTCCAATCAGATGGTGCGCGAGGAATTATATGTCGCAATCGCCGCGCTGGTGGCGTTTGTTCTGGCGCTGAAACGCGGCCAGCACCCGCGCCGCCCGGTGATCGAAGTGCCCGCCGATCTGCGCTTTGATGGCGATGGCAAGGTCGACAAAAAGGCTTAAACCAACGCGCAATCACCCGTCCTCCTGCGTATGGAAACTTCGGGTTCATCAATCATCTCGGCGCTTGGCGCGGGCAGCGGCATCGATTTCGCGGCGCTGGCCAGTGACATTTCGCAGGCCAGCTTTGCCGTGCAACGCGATACGGTCGAAGCCCGCCGGACCAACCTCGAAGCGCGGATTTCGGCTGCGGCGCAGCTGCGCAATTCTGTCACCACCCTGGCCAGCGCGCTGGGCGATCGCATCCGCAACGGCGATCTGGCCCCGCGCGGCACTCTGGGCAATCCGGGCGTGGCGCAGGTATCGGTGCCGACCGGGTTGAGCCCGCGCGGCAATTTCTCGCTTGAAGTGACACAGCTTGCACAGCCCCAGACGCTGGTATCGAAAAGCTATGCCAGCCGCGATGCGCTGGTGGGCGAAGGCACGCTGACCATCCAGTTCGGCGCGATCGACGGGGCCAGTTTCGCCGCTGATGGCGCGCGCGATCCGCTTGCCATTGATGTCACCCCAGACGATACGCTGAGCAGCCTTGCCAGCAAGATCAACCAGGCCAGCGGGGGCGCGATCAGCGCCTATGTCGCGCAAGGGTCGGGCGGCGCGCAGCTGGTGCTGAAAGGCGCGGAAGGCGCGGCCAGCGGCTTTGTGCTCGAAACGGCGAGTGCGTCAGCCGCGCCTGCTGCGGTGCCGGGCGATCTTGCCAATCTTCTGTGGAACCCGGCGAGCGACACGGGCGAGCTGCGCACGACCGCGCGCGATGCGGTGTTTTTGCTCGATACGGTCGAAATCACCAGCCCCACCAACCGCGTCACCGGGCTGCCGGGCGGGATCACCCTCAATCTCACCGCCACCAATACCGGTGCGCCGACCAGCCTCAGCTTTGCCAGCAACACCGATGCGATTTCGGCGGTGATGAATGATTTCGTCGCGGCGCTCAACGATATCGTCGCGCAGGTCAAAGAACTGGCCGCGCCGGTCGGCGGCCAGCTGGGCAATGATCCCGGCGCGCGCGAATTGCGCCGCGATCTGGCGCTTTTGGCAAGCCAGGTGGTGATGCCCAATGCCGCGGCGGGCGAACCGCGCACGCTCGGCGATCTGGGCCTTGCGCTCAATCGCGACGGCACATTCCGGCTCGATGACGCGCGGCTTAATCAGGCGCTTGAAACCAATGCCGAAGCGGTCGCGGCGATGTTCACGGTCGGGCCATCGGGGGTGTTTGCCACGATTGACCGGTTCGCGCGCGACAACAGCCTTATCAGCGATCCCGGCTCGCTGGGCGGGTCGCTGCGGCGGTTTGAAACGCAGCTCGCCAGTTCGGATGAACGGCTCGAGACGATTGCCGAGCAGCAGGAAGCCCTGCGTGAGCGGCTGACCCGCCAGTTCGCCGCCTCCGAGCGCCGCGTGGCGGCCTCGCAATCGACGCTTGAATTCATCCGGGCGAATTTCGCGCCGCGCGATAACAACTAGGGGGCAGGCCATGCAGATGCTCACAGCCAATCCGGCTGCGGCCTATCGCCGGGTCGAACTTGACGCCCGGATCGAGGCATCGGGCAGCGGCGATCTCACCCGGATATGTCTGGGCGAAGCGGTCGCCGCGCTAGGCCAGGCCTTGGCCGCGCTTGACCGGTCGCAGGGTGCCCCTCGCGCGGCTCTGGCGCGGGCGCAAAGCATCACCTTGTGGCTGGCGCAATCGGTGGCGCCGGACCATCCGCTCTATGCCAGTCTGCTGCAATTCTACGGCGGGCTGGCCACCGAAATCGGTGCCAATCTCCTACATGCCGATCGTGCGGTGATTGAACGAATAATGCATGATATCAGAGACGTGCTGGCCGCAGCGGGGTGATTGCGGGCAATGTTTCACGTGAAACATTGGCGGAACGTCAGCAAAACCGGCGCGCCTATCCGATCCATTCCGCGATGATCCGCGCCGCATCCGCCGGGTCTTCGAGCGGGTGGAAATGGGTGCGGTCGGGGCGGTGAAGATCGGTGCCCTGCGGCATGATTGCGGCAAGATCGGGCCAGGTCGGCGAGCTTTTGAAATCACTGAATCCGGTCGCCTTGGCGCGCACCACCAGCACCGGGATATCAACCCTGCGCGCTGCATCCAGAATCGCGCCATTGCTGCGGCTGGAGGCATAGATGCTGGCCTCGACCTCTGGCGCGCAGGCCAGTTCATAGCCCGCGCCTGACGGGGCCGGGACAAGCCCGTGGCGGCAGTAATCGACGAAAACGCGCGGGTCGAACAGGCGATAGGGATCGCGTTCCCGGAACCGTTCGATCATCGCTTCGGGTGATGCAAAATCGCGCTTGCGGCGGATCGCGGGGTGGGGATTGTCGTCGGAAAACAACGGCTCGCGCAGGGCGTAGAATTCGGGCGCAAAGATCACCGGGTCGAACAGCACCAGCCGGGTGAAGGTGCCGGGGTTGTCGGCAGCAACCTGCAAAAGCGTGTGCGCGCCCATCGAATGGCCGATCCCGACCGCGCCGGTAATTCCCGCCGCCGCAACAAAGCCCGCAATATCGCTTGCCACCAGCCGCCAGTCGCTGATCGGCCCGCCGCCCGATTGCCCGTGCCCGCGCAGATCGACAGCATAGGCGCGGTGCGCGGGGAATTGTTCGATGATCGCATCAAACACCCGCCCGTGGAACCCGGTGGCATGGGCGAAGATCAACGGCGGCGCGGCGCGGTTTTCCGGCGCCGGCCATTCATGCACGGCCAGATCAATCGCGTTGACACGGTAGGTTCGGCTTATCGGTGGGGGGCGGTCTGGCATCATCATGCTGTCCAACCGGATCGCGCCGATGGTGTCAATCGCGCGCGTCCCGCAGGAGCTGATCGGTCGGAGCAGCCGCCGCTACCTCGCTGCGGTTGCGCACGAAGCGCAGCGCCTCGGCCAGTCGCTCAGGCGCGATCAGGTGAAGCAGTCCGCCATACAGCACAATGCCCAGCATTACCGCGCTTGCCAGCGCCAGCAGCGGCGCAAGGCCCGCCGGAAGGATGCTCAGCATCAACGCCACGCCCGCCGCCATCGCCAGCGCAGCGGCCAGCGGC
>JBGSKN010000040.1:0-2624 GCA_041741215.1 Erythrobacter sp.
GATCCGGTGAGCCTCGGCTTCGTGGCCGCGATCAGCCTCGCGCTGGCGGCCCTCGCCCCGTTCGCCGCCGGAGCCGCGATCCGGGCGGCGCGGGAGAACTGACCATCATCGTTTCCCCGGAATTGCTCTGGATTGCCGCGCTACGCTCGCAATGACGGATGTGGTGCAAACCATCAAGAAGTCGGATCCCGGATCACGTCCGGGATGACGGGTTGGGGATTGGGGCTGACCTAGCCCTTCCTCCACAAAGCTACACGTAAGGCGGGCAATCCCGCCCCGTCGGGCTTTTGGTGAAAATCTCGTTGCCCGTTTCGGTGATGGCAATCGAGTGTTCAAACTGCGCGCTCAGCGATTTGTCCCGCGTCACCGCCGTCCAGCCATCGCCCAGCACTTTCGCCCACGGCTTGCCGAGGTTGATCATCGGTTCGATGGTGAAGAACATCCCCGGCTTCAATTCCGGCCCGGTCCCGGCTTTGGCGGCGTGAACGACTTCGGGGGCGTCATGGAATAACCGACCAACGCCGTGCCCGCAGAACTCGCGCACCACGCCGTAGCGGAATTGGTTCGCATGCGCTTCAATCGCTGCACCGATATCGCCCAGCCGTGCGCCCGGCTGCGCTGCGGCAATGCCGAGCATCAGGCATTCGTAAGTCACCTCGACCAGCTTGCGCGCCTTTAACGAAGGCTCTCCCGCAAAGAACATCCGCGATGTATCGCCGTGCCAGCCATCGACCAGCGGGGTCACGTCGATATTGAGGATATCGCCATCCTTCAACGCCTTGTCACCCGGAATGCCGTGGCAGATCACATGGTTGAGCGAAATGCACGATGAATGCGCATAGCCACGATAGCCGAGCGTTGCAGGCACCGCGCCCGCATCCAGCATCATCCCCCGGATCGCATCGTCAAGCTGGCCGGTGGTGACACCGGGCCTGACCAGATCGACGCAGGCATCGAGGATCTCAGCGGCAAGCCGGCCCGCCTTGCGCATCGCGTCAAAGCCTGCTGGCCCATGCAGTTTGATGGTGCCGTCACGGTAGACGGTCTGATCGCTGTCAACGAGTTGGTATTGGTGCATGGGGGGCATATAGCGATGTGTGCGGCGAAAATCTACTTCGCACACGCGCAGGCCCTTGCCCGGCCCAGACCCCTGCTTGGCCTGCCCTTGACCCGCGCTTGCCGCAGCAAGGCCAATGTTTCACGCGAAACATTCGGGTTGGCACCGCCGCGCTGCGGGGCAATCGCAATCTATGGGTGACAAGCCGCCAGCCGCGATTATGAAACAGGCATGAGCAAACCCAAAGCACTGATCCAGCCCGATCGCGGAGCCGACGCGATTGCCATCCATCTGGTGAACAAGGATGGCTTTGCCGCCTTCACCAAATCGCTGTCAGCCGGCCAACGGGCCAGCCTTGCCGCGCAGAAGTTCGAAGGCGGCGGGTATCAGATCGGGATCGTGCCCGATGGCGATGGCTGGTTCGCGGTGGGCGGCGTTGCCGATCCCGAAAGCCTGTCAAGCTGGTGCCTCGCCAAGCTGGCCGAGGAACTGCCCGAAGGCACCTACCGTCTCGCCGGGATCGACCCCGGCCCGGCAATGTTCGGCTGGATCACCGGGCAATATCGCTTCAACCGCTATCGCAGCGATGAAAAGCCGGTGGGCGCGCGGGTGCTGCTGACCACACAGGTCGGGCAAATCGGCGCTGTCACAGCCGAGGCCGAGGCCGAATGTCTGGTGCGCGATCTGGTCAATATCCCGCCCGAAGACATGGGGCCAGCCGCGCTTGAGGCCGAGTGCGAACGCCTCGCCAAAGCGCACAAGGCCGAACTCACGGTAGTGCGCGGCGATGCGCTGGAACAGGGTTATCCGATGGTCCACGCGGTGGGCCGCGCCGCTGCTCGCCGCCATGCCCCGCGCCTGATGCACCTGACGTGGGGCAAGGAAAGCGATCCGGTGCTGGCGGTGGTCGGCAAAGGGGTCAGCTTTGATAGCGGCGGGCTGGATATCAAGCCGTCATCGGGCATGCGGCTGATGAAGAAGGACATGGGCGGCGCGGCGCATGCGATGGCGCTGGCCGACCTGATCATGGGGGCGCGGCTGAAGGTGCGGCTGCATCTGCTGGTCCCCGCTGTGGAGAACGCGATTTCGGGCGGTGCCTTCCGCCCCGGCGATGTGCTGGGGAGCCGGCAGGGTCTTACCATCGAAATCCACAATACCGATGCCGAAGGGCGCTTGATCCTGGGCGATGCGCTGACCCGGGCGAGCGAGGAGAAGCCCGATCTGATCGTCGATTTCGCCACGCTGACGGGCGCGGCGCGGGTGGCGCTCGGCCCTGATCTGCCCGCGATGATGGCGCGCAATGATGCAACCGCAGAGGCGTTTCTGGCGGCAGGCGCTGCCCACGATGATCCGCCGTGGCGCCTGCCCCTGCCCGAAGCCTACCGCGAATACCTGTCATCGGACGTGGCCGACATGACCAATGCCTCGTCCAACTCCTTCGCAGGCGCGAGCGTGGCCGGATTGTTCCTCGACCGCTTTGTCGCAGAAGGGCTGGACTGGGTGCATTTCGATACCTTTGCCTGGAACCCGACCTCGCGCCCCGGGCGGACGCGCGGCGGGCGCGGGC
>JBGSKN010000041.1:0-8016 GCA_041741215.1 Erythrobacter sp.
GATCTCGAAACCATCCGCCGGGTGATGGACACCGCGCGCTGGGCCGCATCGGGGTGCAATTACCAGCCGTGGGAAGCCGCCATCCTTACCGGCCAGCCGCTCGAGGATTTGCAGGCAAGGCTGACCGCGTCCGCGCCGCAAGCCGCCGAATATGACTGGACTGCGCCGGGCGCCGAAGATGGCTACAAGCAACGCCTCAACGCGGTGTCTGCCGGCATGTTCGAAGCGATGGGGATTGCGCGTGATGACGGTGCGGCTCGCATGGCGGCGATGATGCGCAACACCGTCAGCTTCGATGCGCCTGCGGTGATGTTCGTCTATTTCCCGCGCCTGATGAAGGAGCCGCAATGGTCGGACACGGGCATGTGGCTGCAAACGGTCGCGTTGTTGCTGCGCGAGGAAGGGCTGGATAGCTGTTTTCAGGAATATATGGCGCTCTATGCCAATGTGATCCGCGACTTCCTCGGCCTCGATCACGAACGCTATATGCTGTTCTGCGGCATGGCGATCGGATACCGCGATCCTGACGCGCCGGTGAACAATTTCGAGCGCGAGCGGGTGCCGCTGGACGAGCAGGTGCGGTTTTTGGGGTTCTAGTTTCGTCATTGCGAACCGCAGGTGAAGCAATCCAGAGCGTTTCGCGCGCCGCCTTGGATTGCCACGGAGCCTGCGGCTCCTCGCAATGACGAGAGAATTGACGGAATGACACAGTCTGGCCAAAGCACCACCCCATGACCGATGCGCCCTTAAAGCTGTTCAACTCGCTTACCCGCCGACACGAGGTGTTCGCGCCTGTCCATGCAGGTGAGGCGCGCGTCTACACCTGCGGGCCGACGGTCTATAATTACCCCCATATCGGCAATATGCGCGCCTATGTGTTCGCTGATGTGCTGGGGCGCACGCTCAGCTGGAAGGGCTACACGCTCACCCACGTCATCAACATCACCGATGTCGGCCACCTCACCGACGACGCCGACGCGGGCGAGGACAAGATGGAGAAGATGGCTGCGGAGAAAGCGCAGAGCATCTGGGACATCGCCGAGCATTACAAGCAGGCCTATTGGGCCGATGTGAAGGCGCTGAATATCCGCCAGCCCGCGCAGTGGACTGTCGCCACAGATTACGTCGAGCAGATGATCACCTTCGCCAAAGGCATTGCTGACAAGCACTGCTATGAGCTGGAGAGCGGGCTCTATTTCGATGTTTCGACCGTGGCCGATTACGGGCGGCTGGCGCGGGCCGTGACCGAAGACGGTGCCAGTGGTCTTGGGGCACGGATCGAGAGCGTCGAAGGCAAGCGCAACGCCGCCGATTTCGCGATCTGGCGCAAGACTCCGCCGGGCGAGACGCGGCAGATGGAATGGGATTCGCCGTGGGGCCGGGGCGCGCCCGGCTGGCATCTCGAATGCTCGGTGATGAGCGGCGAAGTGCTGGGCTTCCCCTTCGACATCCACACCGGCGGGATCGACCACCGCGAAATCCACCACCCGAATGAAATCGCGCAGAATCAAGCGCATTGCTGCACGAATGGTTTGGACGATCCGAAGAATTCAGGCGCGAATATCTGGATGCACAACAACTTCCTGGTCGAGCGATCCGGGAAGATGTCGAAGTCGTCCGGAGAGTTCCTGCGGCTGCAACTGCTGATCGACAAGGGGTATCACCCGCTGGCGTACCGCTTGATGTGCTTGCAGGCGCATTATCGGTCTGAGCTGGAGTTCAGCTGGGAGGGGCTGGGTGCAGCGCTGACGCGGCTCAAGCGGATGGTGATGGGGATGGAAACTCTCATGGCCCGTCTTTCCGGCGCAGGCCGGAATCCAGCCGCACTGGGCCCCGGCCTGCGCCGGGGTGACGATTGGGGCAAGCTGCAACCCATGCTCGACAAGTTCGACGCGGCGATTGCTGATGACCTCAACACCGCCGTTGCGTTGACCGCGCTCGATGATGTGCTGGCTGCGAAGAAAGTTGATGCTGAACTGAAGGCAGATCTGGTAGCGGCGATGGACTCCGTCATCGGCCTCAACCTCATGGGCCTCACCCGCGCCGACCTCCGCATCCGCCCCAAGGCCGCCACGATCACCGAGGACGAAATCACCGCCGCGCTCGCCCGCCGCAAGGAGGTGCGCGCCGCAAAGGATTTCGCCGCCTCGGACGCGATCCGCGATGAACTTGCCGCCCAGGGCGTCGAAGTGATGGACGGCGATCCGCTGGGGTGGGAGTGGAAGCTATCCTAATTCGTCATTGCGAGGAGCGCAGCGACGAAGCAATCCAGAGCGTCCCGCGATCCGCACTGGATTGCTGCGCTACGCTCGCAATGACGGTTAGGGAGAATATATGACCATGCGCCCGACAACCTTGGCAATCTCCGGCATGATCCGCCCGATGCTCGAATCGCGCTTGCCGCAGGGCCTCGATGTGCGCTGGTTCATGAGCCACGAACAGGCATTGGAGGCCGTGGCCGAGGCCGAAATCGGCTGGTTCGACATGAACGATCAGGCCGCGATGGCCGAAGTCCTGCGCGCGGCGAAAAAGCTGAAATGGCTCAATTCGATCTACGCGGGGCTGGATTTCCTGCCGATGGACGTGCTGATCGAGCGCGGGATTACCGTTACCAACGGGGCCGGGATCAACGCCATCACCATCGCCGAATATGTGGTGATGGGGATGCTCAACATCGCCAAGGGGTATCGCGAAGTCGTGCGCGCGGCTGACCGGCACGAATGGCTGCTCGACAGCCCCGGCAAGCGCGAATTGGCGGGGTCAAAGGCGCTGCTGCTGGGCTACGGCGCGATTGGAAAGCTGATCCAGCCGCGGCTAGAAGCCTTCGATGTGGAGGTGAGTGTGGTGCGCCGCAGTGCGGGCGACAACACCCTCGGCCCGGATGAATGGCGCAGCCGGCTGGGCGAATTCGACTGGATCATCCTCGCCGTCCCCGCCACGCCCGAAACCGACGGGATGATCGGCGCGGGCGAGCTGGCCGCGATGAAATCGGACGCGGTGATCGTCAACATCGCGCGCGGCAGCGTGATCGATCAGCCCGCTTTGGTCGATGCGCTGGAGCGCAAGGCGATCGGGGCAGCGTTCCTGGATGTAACCACGCCCGAACCGCTGCCCGCCGATCACCCGCTGTGGGCGCTACCTAATGCGCACATCACCATGCACCTGTCAGGCCGCGCGCAGGACAAGATGTTCATCCGCAGCGGTGACCGGTTTCTTGATAACCTTGGCAAATATCTGCGCGGCGATCCTGTCGGCCCGGTGTTCGACCCGCTGCTGGGCTATTGACCGCAGCCGCCCGGTGCGGGCGCGCGTCAGGCCTCTTCCAAAAGCAGTAATGCCGCTGTCACCTCCAGCCGCTCCATCGCGCCAAAGCGGTGATCGACGCTGGTGATGGCGGCGTCTGCGACCAATTGGCCGGGGATGGTGAATTCGTGATCGGGCAGGCGCTCGATCAACTCCTCGCCGCCGACCACGGCCTCGGCTCCGCAGAACTCCAGCACCACTTCGTGCCGGGTGCCGGAAAATGTGATCGACGCCCAGGCCTTTTCCTCGTGCGCGATCACTGTTCCCGCGCCGCCGGTCAGTTGCATCAACGCGGTGCGAATGCGGTCAGCGGCGGTGCGGCGGGCGCGGCAGGCGCGAAGCACGGGGGCGGATTTGACCTCGATCTCGCCCGGATCAGCGAACAGGTGTGCGAAGGGATCGCGCAAGCTTGTCGTCAGCATCATGCGGCCTCCTTCAACTGATCGGCAACGCGGTCGGCATAGCCCTGCATCCATGCGCGGGTGCGCAGTTCGGTATCGGGACGCGCGATGCGCCCCATCCTGAGGTCGAGCACAAAGCGCGGGTCATGGGCAGCAAGCCGCCCGAATTTGGTGGCGGGCATGGAATGTGTCCGCAGGAAGGTTTCGATGGTCCGAAGCAGCATGGTTTGCGTCCCTGATGAGTGCTTACGAGTGGGCGGGCATCCGGCGAATCGCCCGATGTTCCTGATTTGTTTCATTTCATTTCCTACTTGTCTAGGAAAAATCCTTCATGTAGGAAGTTTCCATGAAGGAAACCCAACAGAATGCCCACCAAACGCTCACGGGCGCCCGCGCTCGGCTGATGGAACTGTCGCAGGCGCGGGGCGTAAGTCTTGCCGCTTTGTCCGAGTTGCTCGGGCGCAATCCGTCCTATCTCCAGCAATTCATTCGCAAAGGTTCGCCCCGCAAGCTGGAGGAGCAACACCGCGCCAAGCTCGCGCAGTTCTTCGGCGTGGGGGAGGAGGAATTGCGTGAGGCGCAGGAAAAGTCCTACGCAAAACCCCCTAGGCGGCGCGAATCGGGGGAGTGGGTGGATGTGCCCCGGCTTGATCTGGGTGCCTCGGCGGGGCCGGGGGTAATTCCGGGGTCGGAAGCCGCGTTCGATACCTTCCGCTTCTCACGCCGCTGGCTGACCGAACAGGGGCTGGAGCGCGCACAGCTCTCGGCGATCACGGTTGAGGGGGATTCGATGGAGCCATTGCTCAATAACGGCGACGAAATCCTCGTCGACCGCTCACCCCGCCCGTTCCGCGATGGCATCCATGTGGTAAGGCTGGGCGATACGCTGATGGTCAAACGCGTCGCCAACGCCGGGCCGGGGCGGGTGGCGCTGCTGTCGCAGAACATGGCCTATCCGCCGGTCGAGGTCGCGGCGGAGGAGGTCGCGATTATCGGGCGGGTTGTGTGGAAGGGGGGGCGGGTATAAGCTGCTCGCATGATCTCGCTGCGCCGCTTCGCTTTGGCTATCCTGCTGGCATCGCTGGTAAACACACTTCTGTTCACAGTCGTGTTCCGTGACTCCGAAGCGTTTCTGGATGGGGCGGCGCTGACCGTAGAGTATTGGATGATGCCACCCCTTGGCCTTGTTGCCGCAGTCGAGTTTTTCTCTTTTGCGTGGACTGGAGCGGGGCTGATGCTGCTCATGGCAATTGCCAAATTCGCAATCCCGCACGCCATTCCGTTTCAGACTGCAAGGCTGCTGTTCGTTGGTGTCGGAGCTGGGGTCGGATGGGGCCTTTTTGGGCTGTGGCTGGAAAGCCAATTGTCGATGGCAGTCTTCGGTGCGGTAAGCGCTCTCACCTTTGTCCTTATCTGCCCGCGATGGTTCGCGGCGTGGGACAAGACCGTCCTTGCCGAAAGCTGATCGGCGTTTCATGAGTTCGCCATGACCGACACCCCCAAGCCCCTCCCCCCCATGCGCGCCGCGATCATTCCGGTGACGCCGCTGCAGCAGAACTGCTCGCTGATCTGGTGCACCGCCACTGGCAAGGCTGCGCTGGTCGATCCCGGCGGCGATCTCGACAAGCTCAAGGAAGGCGTCGCCAAGGCGGGCGTCACCCTTGAAAAGATCCTCATCACCCACGGCCATCTCGACCATTGCGGGCAGGCGGGGATGCTGGCTGACGAATTGGGCCTGCCGATCGAAGGGCCGCACAAGGACGACCTGTTCTGGATTGAGCAGCTCGACAATGACGGCGCGCGCTATGGGATGGAGGCCAAGAGCTTCACGCCAACGCGCTGGCTGGAGCATGGCGACACTGTCACGGTTGGCGAATTGACGCTCGATGTGATCCACTGCCCCGGCCACACACCCGGCCACGTGGTGTTTTTCCATGAACCGAGCCGCTTTGCGATTGTCGGCGATGTGCTGTTCCAGGGCAGCATCGGCCGCACGGACTTCCCGCGGGGCAATCATCAGGACCTGATCGATGCGATCACCCAGCGGCTGTGGCCTCTGGGCGAAGACGTGATGTTCATCCCCGGCCACGGCCCCACCAGCACCTTCGGCCGCGAACGCAAGACCAATGCGTTTGTTAGCGATTATGCGCTGAGCTGATGCTCTCCCAAGGGAGAGAGGATTACATCACCCCCGCCGCCACCAGCGCCGCGACCACTGCCAGCCCGAGCTGGATCAGCATCGTCAGCGGCGTTCCGATCATCCGGCCGACTTTCAGGCTGCCGCCGTCCATCCCGAACCCATGTGCCACGCGGCCGATGAAATAGGCTGCCGCGACGTAAGCCAGCCACCAGCTGCCTGCGCCCGCCAACTCAATGGCCGCAATCAGCACGAGCACAAAGGCGGTGTTCTCGACATAGTTCAACTGCGCCCGCATCCGGCGTTGCAGCGGCTCGCTCCCGCCATCACCGACGCTGATCTTGAGCGAGGTGCGCAGCGCGCCGATGCGGATCCCCAGCCAGATATTCAGCACGGCAGCCGCCGCAGCAGCAGCCAGAGTGACAGGAAGCACGGTCATGGTAAGATCCCCTCGAAGATGTGCCCGCGTTGCTAGGGGCACGGGACGCGGCTTGCAACGCGCGAATTTTCCGGTATAGCGCGCGCCTTCCCGCCACTGCTGGCCAAGGAATGCACGCACTTGCCCGCGCTTGTGCGCAAGCGCTCCTTGCCGTAAGGGCGGCCTTCGAGAATCACAGCGTCGATTGCCTTTGGGCCGATGGCGCGAACTGACGTATTAATTTCAGGAAATGGTGCCACCATGGCTGTCCCTAAGAGAAAAACTTCGCCCTCGCGTCGCGGCATGCGTCGCTCGCACGATTCGCTGAAGGTCGAAGCCTTCGGTGAATGCGGCAATTGCGGTGAGCTGAAGCGCCCGCACAATATCTGCGGCCACTGCGGCCACTATAACGGACGTCAGGTTGTGGCCGTCGGCTGATTGCCGCAGGCCCGTACGATAGACCGGAGAAGAGCACGATGAGCCTGCCGCGTATCGCCGTTGACGCGATGGGCGGCGACGAAGGCGTGCGTGTCATGGTCGAAGGCGCTGCGCTTGCGCGGCGGGATCATGACAATTTCCAGTTCCTGCTGGTGGGTGACGGCAAGCGGATCGAAGCCGCGCTGGCAAATCACCCGAACCTTCGCGCTGCGTCTGAAATCCTTCACTGCGACGATGTGGTTGGCGGCGATGAGTTGCCCAGCCGTGCAATTCGCCGGACCAAGACAACCTCGATGGGGCTCGCGGTCAACGCGGTAAAGACCGGCGCGGCCGGTGCCGCCGTCAGCGCAGGCAATACCGGCGCGCTGATGGCGATGAGCAAGATTGCGCTGCGGACCATGCCGGGGATTGATCGCCCCGCGCTCGCCGCGATCATGCCGACCTTGCAGGCGCATGATGTGGTGATGCTTGATCTCGGCGCCAACACCGAAGCTGACGCGCGCAATCTAGTGCAATATGCGGTGATGGGCGCAGCCTATTCGCGGATTGTGACCGGATTCGACAAGCCAGTGGTCCGTCTGCTCAACATCGGGACCGAGGAAATCAAGGGCACCGAGGAACTGCGCGAAGCCGCCGCGATGCTGACCGCCGCCTCGGCGCGCGAAGATGGCGGGCTAGCGCTGATCTTCGATGGCTTTGTCGAAAGCGACAAGATCAATCGCGGCGAGACCCATGTCGTTGTCACCGACGGGTTCTCGGGCAACATCGCATTGAAAGCGATCGAAGGCTCGGCGCGGTTCGTCACCGACCTGCTCAAGCAGGCTTTCACCTCGTCGCTGCGTTCCAAGATCGGGTTCCTGGTCTCGCGACCGGCAACCGAGCTGTTGCGGCACCATCTTGATCCCAACAACCACAATGGCGCGGTGTTCCTCGGCCTCAACGGCGTGGTGGTCAAAAGCCACGGCAGCGCCAATGCCAAGGGCGTCGCGCATGCGGTGGCAGTCACCGCGCGCTTGCTCGAAAACAAGCTGACCGAGCGGATCGCGCATGATCTGGCCGCACTTGGCGAAGGTGCGCTCACCCACAACGGGCGTGCTGCGCCTGCGGCTGGCGCTCCCAAGCCAGACGAGGCGCCAGCGTGATCGGATCGCGGGTGATTGGCACGGGCTCAGCGCTGCCCCGCCGGATTGTAACGAACGCCGAACTGGCCGAGCGGGTTGATACCTCGGACGAATGGATTGTGGCGCGCACCGGCATCCGGCAGCGGCATATTGCCGAACCGGACGAAACCACCGCGAGCCTCGCCATCGCAGCGGCCC
>JBGSKN010000042.1:0-4139 GCA_041741215.1 Erythrobacter sp.
CCCGCCGCCGCGAACGAAGGCACCCGCGCGGCCACATCGGGCGCAATCGGTTCGCGCGGCGGCAGTGCGCCAAAGGTCAGGCGCAGCTGTTCGATCACGGCGGGTTGGTCAAATTCACCGAACACCAGCACCTCGACCGCGCCTTGTCTGAGCAATGGTTCCCAAACGGCGCGGAACCCTTCGGGGGTGACATCGTGCAAGGTCGCCGGATCGGGCGTGGCAAACCGCCGGTCGCCGCCGGTGACAAGGTATTCCAGATCGCGGTTGAGAACGCCGCCGGGGCTGGTCGAATAGGTATTATAGGCGAGTTCTGCCGCCGCCCTCGCGCGGATCACCGGATCCTTGTCCCAGCGCGGCATCGCCAGCTTGGCCGCGAACAGGTATAGCTGATCGGCAACGTCTTCCGACCGGGTTTGCGCGGTAAAGGTGAACACCGCCTCATCAATCCCGAAATCGAACCCCAGCTTGCGCCCCGTTGCCAGCCGGTCAATTTCGTTCTGGCCAAGTTCGCCAAGCCCTGATCCGATCAACGCAGTCTCGCCCAGCGCGGCATAGACTGCGCTATCCTTGTCGAATGCCCGGTAGCCCGCGCCAAACCGCACGCGCACCGTCACCCGGCCGGGTTCGGCATCATTGGCCCATACCAGCGCCCTTACACCATTGGCGAAATCGACCTGCTCAACCTCCAGCAGGCCGAGCGGCTTCTGCTCGGCAATGACCCCCGGCTGGCCGACGGGGGGAAGATCATCGAACGAAAACGTCTGCGCGGCCAGCCGGGCGCTGCCATCGACCGCCGCTTCGCGCGCCAATGCCAGCCGCAGCATATCGGGATCAGCTTCGCCCTCGGCAGGGGTTACATAGACCGAACGCGTGACAGTGCCATCAAACAGCGCCCTGGTGCGCGCCAGCACTTCACCGGGATCGAGCCGCGCTTTCATCCCGCGAAACACATTCAGCACCACGTCCGGCGCAGCCACGGTTTCGCGGATATCGACCGCGTTGACGAGATTATTGGCAAGGTCAGAGCCTGACTGCACGCTTTCCTGTTCGACCTGATTGGCGAACACCACGTCGAATTCGGCGGCTTCGCGGTCAATCTCCTCCTGCGTCGGCGGGTTTGTCAGCGCGTCGGCGATTACGCTGCGCACATCGGCAAGCGCCGCCTGCCAATCGCTTGTCAGCGGCGCAAAGGTGACAAAGGTCGCATCGGTCGAGCGCGAAACATCATCCTGCTGCACCTGCGCATAGAGGAAACTGCCACCGCCGCGCGCGCGCGCTTCGAGCCGGCGGTTGATGATCGCCTGCGCAATCGCATCGAGCAGCAGGCCTTCATTATAGACGATGGTATCTTCAACTTCCCGCCACGGACGCATGACCGCATAGGTCAGGCTGCGCGGCAGATCGGGTTCGACGCCCACCGCAAGTTCGCCGATCAGGGTGCCTTCAACCGGGTTTTCGGGCGCCGCTGCGGGCGCAACCGGATCGCCGAAATCGGGCGCGATGCCGGGTTTGCCTTTGCCTTGCCAGTCACCGAACCATTGTTCGACCAATCCGGCCAGCACCATCGGATCAGCATCACCCACAACCACGATCACGGCGTTTTCGGGGCGGTACCAGCGATCATGGAACGCCTTGACGTTCTTGCCCTTGGCAGCCCGCAGGGTTTCCTCGGTGCCGATCGGATTGCGCACGGCGAGCCTTTGCCCGGCAAAGAAGGTCTGCCGGGTCAGATCGGCCATCCGCAGCCCCGCCCCGCCGCGCTCGCGCTTTTCAGCCAGCACGATCGGACGTTCGGCGGCGACATTGGCATCATTGAGCACCGGTTCGCGGATCATGCCCGACAGCAGCCTGAAACTTTCGGCCAGCTTGGCATCATCAATATTGGGAATATCCAGCTTGTAGGCGGTATGGGTCGGGCTGGTTTCGGCATTGGCATCACTGCCAAAGGTTGCGCCCAGCCGCTGCCATGCGCCAATCGCCTCGGCCTGTTTCAGATATTTGCTTTCGCGGAACAGCAGGTGCTCAAGCAGGTGGGCAAAGCCCTGTTCGGCGTCTTGTTCGTGGAGCGACCCGGCATCCACCCGCACCCGGATCGATACCTGTCCGGGCGGCACGCCGTTGCCGCGCACGGCATAACGCAGGCCGTTCTTCATCTCGCCAAACAGCCATTGTTCATCAACCGGGACATCGCTGCCACGGTACAGCCAAGGCACTTCGCCATTGACCTGAAGCGCGCGCGGCGCGGGCACTGATGGTGCAGCCGGGGCCTCAGCCAGCGGGGCGGGCGGCGGGCTCTGCTGCGCAAAAGCCGGTTGAAGCAGCGCAGCAGGCGCAAGCAGCAGGATGAAAGCGCGGCTGGCGCGGGATAACAACGTCATGTCCGGCATATAGGGGACGCAAGTGTGAAGCGATAGTGAATGCTTGCGCCCGCGCGCCCTTGCAGCGCGCCGATGCGGCAACTAAATGATGTGCATGTTCATAGAAACCGAAACCACGCCCAATCCCGCGGCGCTCAAGTTCCTTCCCGGCCAGTCCGTGATGGAGGTTGGCAGCAGGGAATTCGCCTCCCCCGAAGCCGCCGAGGCAAGCCCGCTGGCGCAGGCGATCTTTGACACGGGCGAGGTCATCAACGTGTTCTTCGGCGCCGACTTCGTCAGCGTCAGTGCTGCGCCGGGGGTCAGCTGGAGCGCATTGAAACCGCAGATCATCGCGATCCTGCTCGATCATTTCGTATCCGAAGCGCCGCTGTTTGCCGGCGGCAGTGGCAATGGCATTGCGGTTCCGCCCGAAGATGAAGCGGTGGTCGAAGAACGCCCCGAAGATGCCGAGGTGATCGCTGCGATCAACGAATTGCTCGAAACCCGCGTCCGCCCGGCAGTGGCGGGCGACGGCGGCGATATCGCCTATCGGGGCTTTCGCGACGGGGTCGTGTATCTGACGCTGCAAGGTTCCTGCGCAGGCTGCCCTTCAAGCACCGCGACATTGAAGCACGGGATCGAAGGCCTGCTGAAACATTACGTGCCCGAAGTCATCGAAGTGCGCGCGGCGTGACAACGCAATTTCACGACCACGCCATCTCGGACGCGGCGCTCGCGCAGCTCTTCATCGAAGCGCGCAGTTACAATGGCTGGCTGGACAAGCCGGTTTCGAACGCGCAGCTCCGCGCCATCTGGGATCTGATGAAGATGGCCCCCACATCGGCCAATATGCAGCCGGCGCGGATTGTCTGGGTCAAATCGCCCGGTGCCAAAGCCAGGCTGGCCGAATGCGTGATGGCGGGCAACAAGGCCAAGGTGCTGGCCGCCCCGGCCACCGCCGTGATCGGGTACGATATCGACTTTCACGACGAACTGCCGTGGCTGTTCCCGCATACCGATGCCAAAAGCTGGTTTGCAGGCGACGAGGCCGGGCGCGAGGAAGGTGCGTTCCGCAATTCATCCTTGCAGGGTGCCTATCTGATGCTGGCGGCGCGCGCGCTTGGGCTGGATTGCGGGCCGATGTCGGGGTTTGATGCGGATGCGGTCAACGCCGCGTTCTTCGCGGATGAACCGCGCCACCGGGTCAATTTCATCTGCGCGGTCGGTTACGGCGATCCGGCGAGCATCTTTGAGCGCAGCCCGCGCCCGGACTTCGATACCTTCAACCGCATCGCCTGATCCGCCGCATCTGCTGCTTGCACAGCGCCGCAGCGTGAGGCATCGCGCGTGTCGATGCGAATGCTTGCCATCGAAACCGCCTCCGAAGCGTGTTCCATCGCCCTGTTCGAGGGCGAGGCTATCATCGCGCACGACTACCGGCTGATCGGGCGCGGCCACGCCGAAGCACTGGTTCCGATGATCGCCGCCCTGCCGGACAAGGGGCGCGCGAATCGGATACTCGTTTCGCTTGGCCCCGGCAGTTTTACCGGCGTGCGCATCGGTCTCGCCGCCGCGCGGGCGCTGGGGTTCGCCTGGGGGGCCGAAGTGCTTGGCTATCCAACGCTCGCTCTGGTCGCAGCGCAGGCGCAGCACGCGCATGGCGCGCAGGCGGTAACGGTTTGCGCCAACGGCGGGCATGGCGAATGGTTCGTGGCGGCTTTTGGTGCCGATGGCTTGCCGCAGGGGCAGGCCTGTACGCTGACGCCCGATGCGGCGCGCCCG
>JBGSKN010000043.1:0-9348 GCA_041741215.1 Erythrobacter sp.
GGCACGCCCGGCGCGACCGGCGCGGCAACCACCGGCGGTGGCACGCTGCCATGCGGGACAATGCGCCCGCACGCCGCCACCGCAAGCAACATCACGAGTGCCAGCAGCGACCGCATTTCAGGCTCCTTGCAGGATCAAGCGGGGGGTGGGCAGGCGGAAAACAGGACCGCCTGCGATCAACCCTCGTCGGTTTCGTCGAGCAGCCAGTTGGGATCGCGCGCGGCGGTGTTGCGCGCAAACGTCCACACGTCGCGGCTTTCGATCGCATCATCGAGCGAACCGGCGATGACATTGCCGTCCTTGTCGCGCGTGATCGCGGCAACATCGGCAACAAACAGCAACGCAATCCGCGCCATCCGGCCATCGAGCGAGGCTGAATGGATGCGGGTTTCCTCAATCCGGATCAGCGTGTTGTCGAGCGTTTCGCCCGCCGCCTCACGCGCATCGAGCGCGGCGACGAAGCCTGCATAGACATCATCGTCGCACAATTCGCGCAGGGTTTCGCGGTCGCCCTGCCAGAACGCTTCGAGCACCATGCGGTAAGCGCCGCGCGCGCCTTCGAGGAACTGGCCAAGATTGAATGCGTTGTCGGCCGCAGCGATGTCGCGCAGGCCCCGTTCAACCGCAGGCATCACGCCTTCAAGCTCCGGCGCACGCGGGGCGGTGACAGCCGCAGCGGGCGCAGGGTGGACAACGCCGCCGGGCTTGTCATCCGCGTCGAAACGCTGCGGCACCGATTCCTCTTCATGCTCAGCCCGGCGACCGAGCACCGAATAGAGCCGAAGGCCAAGAAACGCGGCGACCATGGCGAGGAGAACAATTTCAAGCACTGTATCAATCCGATCTGCGAACCGGACGCGCGCGCCGGATGACACGCAAACGTCCATGAACTTCCACTTTAGCCTTAAATGGGTATCGATTACAAATAGCCAACCGCCTGTCGTTTGCCGGGCGGGCTGTAGCCGGGCGGTTTATGGTGTCGTTATGCACCCGGTTGCGCCATTCTGCACCCGGTTGCGGGCGCGCCGCGCCCCTGCTAGGCGCGCGTCAAGCGGTGTTTGGCGCATCGATATCACGCGTCAGACGCAATTTTCTGTTACCCAAACTGAAAGAAACAAAATCCAATGGCCGACGAAGAAGGCGTGCTCACCGATCTGGACAATGCCAATGCTGGCACGGGCAGCGATCCCAAGCCCAACGGCGCCGATACCCTGCCTGCGGTCGGGATCATCACCCAGTATGTGAAAGACCTTTCGGTCGAAAACCCTGCCGCACCCGACGTGTTCCAGTGGTCCGAACCGCCGCAGATGGACGTGCAGTTCAACATCGCCGCCGAATCGGTGAGCGCCGATGTGCATGAAGTCACGCTCAAACTGACGCTGACCGCCGCTTCGCCGCGCGGCACCATGTACATGATCGATCTGGCCTATTGCGGGCTGGTGGGAATGCGCAACGTGCCCGAAGAACAGGCCCACGCCTTTCTTTATGGCGAAGCCCCGCGCCTGCTGTTCCCCTTTGCCCGCCGGGTGGTGTCGGATGCGGTGCGCGATGCCGGGTTCCCGCCGCTGATGGTTGATCCGGTCGATTTCAACGGCCTCTACATGCAGCAACTGGCCGAGCGCCGGGCTGAAGAAGCTGCCGGGGGCACCCCGATCGCTCCCGTACGCGGCAACTCCTGATAACCGGCGTCGGCGGGCACCTGCGATGAGCCTGCTGAAGAACGTCGGCACCATTGGCGGGCTGACACTGGTCAGCCGGGTGTTCGGCTTTGCCCGCGACATCATGCTCGCCCGCGTATTGGGCGCGGGCGGGGTGGCGGATGCGTGGCAGTTGGCGTTCCAACTGCCCAACCTGTTCCGCCGCCTGTTTGCCGAAGGCGCGTTCGCATCCGCATTCGTGCCGCTGTTCAACCGCCACATGGCCGAGGACGAGAACGCGGCGCGGCGTTTTGCGGGCGAGGTGCTGGCGGTGCTGCTGCCGATTCTTGTGCTGTTCGGCGCGGTGATGATGCTGGCGATGCCGTGGGTGCTGTGGGCCTTTGCCAATGCCCAGATGCGCGGCGATGCGGCGACCTATGACCTCGCCGTGACGATGGGCCGGATCGCCTTTCCCTACCTCATGTTCATGAGCGCGGCGACGCTGGTGGCGGCGATCCTCAATTCGCTCTCGCGCTTTGCTGCGGCGGCCGCTGCGCCGATCCTGCTCAATATCTGCCTGCTCGCCGCGCTGATATGGGGCGCGTTTCAGACACCGGGCGAGGCCACCCGCGCGGCCACCGGGATCGGGCTGGCGATTGCGGTTTCGCTCAGCGGGTTGCTGCAACTCGGCTGGCTTTACTGGTTCATGCGCCGCGCCGGTTTTCGCATCCCGCGCACCACGCCCCGGATCACCGCACGGATCAGGGAAATGGGTGTGCTGATCGTGCCAGCCGTGTTCGGCGCGGGGGTGTATCAGATCAGCCGCTTCATCGATCTCGCCTTCATACGCGGTCTGCCCGATGGCGGCCTGACCTATATGGCGATGGCCGACCGCTGGAATCAGCTGCCGCTGGGCATCATCGGCATTGCGCTTGGCACGGCGATCCTGCCTGCGCTGTCGCGTTATATTTCCAAGGCCGAAGATGAAGAGGCGGTGCGCCTGCAAGCCAACGCGATCGAACTTGCCATGCTGCTGACCCTGCCTTGCGCAGTGGCGCTGTTCTTTACCGGTTTTGCCTTTGTGAAAGCCTTCATGGAAGGGCAGGCCTTTACGCCCGATGACGCGCGCGTGACCGGCATGGTGGTTTCGGCATTGGTTGTCGGCCTGCCCGCCTATGTGCTGGTCAAGGTGCTGACCCCCAATTTCTTCGCGCGCAAGGATACCCGCACCCCGGTTTACACCGCTGGCGCTTCGCTGGTGGTGACGGTCGGGCTGAATATCGTGCTGGTGCCGGTTCTGGGGGTGGTCGGGCTGGCGCTGGCGGGGGCTGCGGGGGCCTGGATCAACATCATGCTGCTCGGCTTCATTCTGGCGCGGCGCGGGTTTTTCCGCCTGCCCGCGCGCGTGGCCGGACGGATCGGACGCATCGCGCTCGCCTCGGCAGTGATGGGCGCGGCGCTGATGGCATTGATGCCGGTGATTACCCCGTGGCTGGATGGCCCCTTCACCACCCGGCTGCTGGCGATTGCCGCGATCATGGCGGTCAGCCTTGTCACCTATGGCGCGGGCACGGTGCTGCTCGGAGTCCTCGACAAGGCAGCGATCCAGCGCCTAATGCGCCGCCAGAGCTAACAAGGCAGGATCTATCATGCGCGTCGTTTCCGGCATCCAGCCCACGGGCAAGCCCCACCTCGGCAATTATCTTGGCGCGATCCGCAATTACGTGAAGTTGCAGGATGATGCCCATGCTGCGGGCGGAGAGTGCCTGATTTTCATCGCTGATCTGCACGCATTGTCGATGCCGCATGATCCGGCTGATCTGCGCGAATCGACGCTCGAACTGGTGGCCACGCTGGTTGCCTGCGGGCTCGACCCGGACAAGACGATCCTGTTCAACCAGGCGCAGGTTCCCGCCCACCCCGAAATGCAATGGCTGCTCAGCGGCACCGCCCGCATGGGCTGGCTGAACCGCATGACCCAGTGGAAGGACAAGGCGGGCAAGAACCGCGAGGGGCAATCGGTGGCGCTGTTCACCTATCCCGTGCTGCAAGCCGCCGACGTGCTATTGTATCAGGCGACCCATGTGCCGGTGGGTGAGGATCAGAAACAGCACCTCGAACTCGCCCGCGACATCGCGCAGAAATTCAACAATGATTTCGCATCGCAAGACGCCCCGGTATTCACCCTGCCCGATCCGATCATCCCCGCCGAAGCCGCGCGGATCATGTCGCTGCGCGATGGCAGTGCCAAAATGTCGAAGTCCGATCCGTCCGACATGAGCCGCATCAATCTGTCCGATGATGCCGACACGATGGCGCAAAAGGTGAAGAAGGCAAAAACCGATCCCGAACCGCTACCCAGCGAAGAAGCCGGATTGGCTGACCGGGCCGAGGCGCGCAATCTGGTGGGGATTTACGCGGCGCTGTCAGGACAATCGGTGGCGCAGGTGCTCAGCCAATATGGCGGGCAGGGGTTCGGCAGTTTCAAGCCTGCGCTGGCGGATCTGCTGGTCGAAAGGCTCAGCCCGATCCGTGAAAAGTTCGTGGCGCTGAAAGACGACCGCGAGGCGCTCGACGCGATCCTTGCACGCGGGGCTGCCAAGGCGCGCGAACGCGGCGCGCCAACGCTCAGCGCGGTCTACCGCGCGCTGGGTCTGGTGCGGCATTAAAGGGGCGCCCTGAACCGGCGCGCCCTGCGACGAAACGAGGCACAGCTACGCCCAATGTTCAATCGCCGTTCATGACTTAAGGATATGATATCGCTTTCAGGCACCATTGCCATTGTCGCACTGGCGCTAAAACAAAGGTTGTGTCATGCTGACCTCTATGTCCTCGATGAAATCTCTCGCTCGCCTCGGCCTGCCGCTTGCCCTTGTGCTCGGCGTGTCGGCCTGTGCTACCCCGTTCAAGGCGGAAGTATCGCGTTTCGCGGTGCCATTACCTGCGCCGCAGGGGCAGACCTTCGCGGTCGTGGCCGAAGATCCCAAGCTGGCAGGCGGGCTGGAATTCTCGCTCTATGCCGACATGGTCGCCAAGGAGATGGAGCAGCTGGGCTATGCCCGCGCATCTTCTCCCGAAACCGCCAACATGCTGGTGCGGTTCGATTACGGGGTCGATACCGGGCGCGAACGGGTGCGTTCTGATATTGGCGGCAGTGCCGGTTACGGTTATCCCTATTGGGGCCGGTTCGGCGGCTATGGCGGGTTCAACCGTGGCTATGCTTTCGGGTTTTACGATCCCTACCTCGGCGGGACGGGTGTTCGTAGCTACACTATCTACACCAGCGGGATCGATGTGAAGATCGATTCCACCGCCGATGGCCAGCGCCTGTTCGAAGGCAAGGCCGAAGCGGTGTCGAGCAGCAATCGCCTGCCTAACCTGGTTCCCAACCTGGTCGACGCGATGTTCACCAATTTCCCCGGTTCATCGGGCGAAACGGTGCGCATCACGATCAAGGATGACGAAAAGACCGTCCGCCCCGCCCCGGATGATAGCGGCGGCTACTGATAATAATTCCCTGAATGGGGACAAACAGGCGGCACCGGGTAATCGGTGCCGCCTTTTTTGTTGAGTGCCGCCTAAAGCGCCGCGTGCCCCCCGGTCGAACCGAACCCGCCCGCGCCGCGTGTCGTCGCGTCAAGTTCGGCAACCTCATCCCACGCCGCCAGCACCACCGGGGCGAGCACCAATTGCGCCACGCGGTCGCCGCGCTGAACCGCGAAGGGTTCCGCGCCGAGGTTGATCAGGATCACCTTCACCTCGCCGCGATAGTCAGAATCGATCGTGCCGGGGGTATTGGGCACGGTGATGCCGTGCTTCAAGGCGAGGCCCGAACGCGGGCGCACCTGAATTTCAAAACCTTGCGGGATCGCGACCGCCAATCCGGTCGCCACAGCATGGCGCGCGCCGGGCGCGATCACCACGTCCTCGGCGCTGACCACGTCCATCCCCGCCGCGCCTGATGTGGCATAGGCGGGCAGCGGCAGGCCCTCGCCGTGGGGCAGGCGTTTGACCGCAACGCGAATGCTCATTCGGCTGCCTCCGCCCGGAACACCGCCGCAATGCGTTCGGCCAGCGCCATCGCCACCGCGCTTTTGGGCATTTCGTCGAGCGTTTCGACCCCTTCGGCGCTGATGATATGCACGCGGTTCATATCGCCGCCCATCACATCGCCCGAAACGTCGTTCGCAACGATCCAGTCGGCCACCTTGCGCTTGCGCTTGGCCTTGGCATTTTCGATCACGTTGTCGGTTTCGGCAGCAAAGCCGATCACCAGTCCCGGGCGTTTGGCGCCGGTAGCGAGGTTGATCAGGATATCGGGGTTTTCGGTCAGCATCAGCGCAGGCGGGGCAGAGCCGCGCTTCTTGATTTTCTCGCCGCGATATTCCTTGGGCCGCCAATCGGCCACCGCCGCCACCATCACCGCGACATCGGCGGGCAGTGACCGCTTGACCGTGTCGGCCATTTCCTGCGCGCTTTCCACGTCCAGCCGGTTGACCCCCGCCGGGGTTTTCAAGGATACCGGCCCGGCCACCAGAGTCACCCGCGCGCCCAGTGCAGCGGCGGCGGCGGCAATGGCAAAGCCCTGCTTCCCGCTCGACCGGTTGGCGATGTAACGCACCGGATCAATCGCTTCCCAGGTCGGCCCGGCAGTGACCAGCACGTGGCGTCCCGCCAATGGGCGGTGCGATGCGGCGATGCCGAAATCGGCGCCTTCGGGCACCTCGTCCAGCACGGCCTCGATTTCGTCCGGCGTGGCCGGGGCGATGGGTTCGGGCGCGCTTTTGCGCGGATCCACCTGATGATTGATCGCGCCCATGTCGATCGGCGGGGCCGCGTTGGCGTTGCCCTTCTTCGCCAGCAGCGGGCCGTCCGGATCGGGCGCAAAATCGGGCGCAGGTTCTTCGTCGGCCGGGGGAAGGTCGCCTTCCTCAGGTTCGTGCAGGTCTTCGAATTCGGCCTCGATTTCCTCGTGGCTGCGCTTGGCCGTCGAACGCGGGATGATCCGCGAAAAGAAATTGCTCAGCCCGCCTGCGGGCATGGCCGCATCACCGCCGCCATCACCATCGTCCTCGACTTCACCCTCAAGCGCTTCGAGCGCGATTGCCGGGCGCGGAAGCGCAGCGACGGGGGCAGCGACGGGCGCGGGCACATCGATGCCGAGATGATCGGCAATCGCTCGCCAGATCGCATCGGGTTCGGGCAGGCGGCCATAGCCGAATTCGCCGCACGCCATCGGCCCTTCATCGGGATGGAGCACGGTAACGCCCGCCGATTTCAGCACGGCGATGTTGCGCTGGGTCGCTTCATGCTCCCACATCCGCACATTCATCGCGGGCACCGCCACCACCGGCTTGTCGGTGGCAAGGATCAACGTGGTCGCCAGATCATCGGCAATCCCGCTCGCCATCTTGGCCAGCAGATCGGCTGTTGCCGGGCACACCACCACCAGATCCGCCTCCCGGCTGAGCTGGATATGCCCCATCTCGGCCTCGTTCTTGAGATCGAACAGATTGGTATAAACCTGATTTTCGCTGAGCGCGGCAAGCGCCATCGGGGTGACGAATTGCTGCCCGCCCTTGGTGATGACGCAGGTGACATCGCCGCCACCCTTGCGGATCAGGCGCACCAGTTCGCAGGCTTTGTAGGCCGCGATCCCGCCGCCCACGACCAACAGAACCTTTGGTCCCGCTGCGCCCATTCCCGTCACACTCCTTGTTGCCCCGCTGGTCCGGCGCGTCACACACTCCCTAGCGCCCTGCCCCAGTCGCGCCAAGCCCAGCAAACGTCATGCTCCACGGTGGTTAATATTGTGCTTATCCCAAAGCGTGATGAGCCTGTTTCAACGCACTGGTATAAAGCGCGTGATAGCCATAAGCTGGTGCGAGAAGGGGATTGATCCATGATTTTTGCATTGCGCATTGCGCTCGCCCTGTTGGGCGTGCTGTTTGTTTCGATGAGTTTCGGGTTTTTGACCAACCCCGGCACCGCTGGGGGCGATTTCGGCATCACCGCATTGGGCCCGCAGGGCATGGCGAGCATCAGGGCGGATCTCACCGCATTTTTCGCAGTTGCGGGCGGAGCGTTCCTGCTAGGTGCGTGGAAACGCAATGGCGGGGCGTTGCTGGTAGCCGCAGCTCTGATGGCGATTGCATTTGGAGGGCGCGGCATCAGTGTGGTGTTTGATGGCACCTATGACGGGTGGTTCGTGCCGATGGGCGTGGAAGCCGTATCGGTGATCCTTGCGCTGATCGGCAGCCGGGTGCTGCCCGAGAAGATTAAACCCTCACCCTAAAGCAGCCCCGCCACCGTCGCACCCCATACCGCGCCTGCGCCGACCAGCCCGGCGATGAAATAGCCGATCCAGCCGCCGCCCGCGCGTTGGCGGCGGTCGGTCATCAGCCGGATTTCAGGCAGTGGCGGCGGTTCGGGGGCGCCGCCTTTGGGCGGGAATTTTTCTTCCAGCCGCCGGATCAGGCCGGGCAGGCGAAACAGCGTCTCGGTATCCTGTTTCAGCCGGTCTGCCAGCGCGGCTTCCGGCCCCAGCTCATCGCGAATCCAGCTGCGCACATAGGGCGCGGCGGTGTCCCACATGTTGATATCGGGGTTGAGCTGGGTGGCGATGCCTTCGACCATCACCATCGTCTTTTGCAGCAACAACAGGTGCGGCTGGGTCTGCATGTCGAAATCGCGGGTGATCGCGAACAGCCCGTCGAGCATCTGGCCGACGCTGAGTTCCTTCACCGGCTTGCCGCGCATCGGTTCGCCCACCGCGCGCAGCGCCGTGGCAAATTCACCAACCGAATGGTGGCTGGGCACATATTGCGCCTCGAAATGGATTTCTGCGACCCGGCGGTAATTGCCGGTGGTCAGGCCATAGAGAATCTCTGCCAGCCATTGCCGCGCGCGCCGGTCGATCCGGCCCATGATCCCGAAATCAATCGCGACAATCGTGCCGTCATCCTCCACGAACAGGTTGCCCTGATGCATATCGGCATGGAAAAATCCGGCGCTGATCGCCTGGGTCAGAAAACTGATGACCAGTTTATCGGACAGCGCGGCAAGATCATGCCCGCGCGCGCGCAGTTCATCGACCCGGCTGATCTTGATCCCGTCGACCCATTCGATCGTCAGCACCCGGCCATTGGTGCGATCCCAGTCGATTGCCGGGATGCGATAACCGGGGACGCCCGCCATTTGTTCAGCCAGTTCGCTGGCCGAAGCAGCCTCGCGCCGCAGATCGAGTTCGGAATTGGTCCAGCGTTTGAAATTGGCGATGGTCAGGCGCGGGCGCAGGCGCGCTGCTTCGCCCCCCATCGCCTCGACATGCGCGGCGGCCCATTCATAGGTCTGGATGTCGGACGCGAACTTTTCGCGGATGCCGGGGCGCAGCACCTTGATCGCAACCTTGCGGCCATCGGTGGTGACACCCTTGTGAACCTGCGCGATCGAGGCTGAGCCGACGGGTTCGGGGTCGATTTCGCTGAACAGTTTCTCGATGGGCTGGCCAAAACTCGATTCAATCGCCGCCTTGATTTCGGCAAAGGGCACCGGCGGCAGGCTGTCCTGCAATGACAGCAGGTTGTTCGCCGCTTCCTCACCCACCAGATCGGGCCGGGTGGCGAGGCTTTGCCCCAGCTTGATCGCCGCCGGGCCGATGGCGCGAAACGCCCCGGCATAATCGGGCGTGCCGCGCTTGCCGGTCAGCGTG
>JBGSKN010000044.1:0-4648 GCA_041741215.1 Erythrobacter sp.
ACGACTACCTTTGCATGGGCCAGCACGACAAGGTCATCGGGGCGATGGAAGCCGCGCTCGCCGCGCGCGGGTTCGGCCCCGCAGAGGCTTTCTGAAGCCCGCCGGTTGCCTTGCGAAACACTCGCAAACATCGAGGTGGTAAAACCGATTACCCTGACCTAGATAAACGCGAAACAGTTTCCCGGCTTGTGGCTTATACCCGCAAATATCCCGGATCAGGAACAGAGGGCGGATCGACCATCCGCCCTTTTTCCGCAACACAAAGAGCCGCGTGTGAATTACGATCAGATTTTCGACCAGGCAATCGACCGGCTGCATGAAGAAGGCCGTTACCGCGTCTTTATCGACATCATGCGCAACAAGGGCTCCTATCCCAACGCGCGCTGTTTCCACGGGCACAACGGGCCGAAACCGATCACTGTGTGGTGTTCCAACGACTATCTGTGCATGGGTCAGCACGACAAGGTGATCGGCGCGATGGAAGCCGCGCTGCACGATGTCGGCGCAGGGTCAGGCGGCACCCGCAATATCGGCGGCAACACCCATCTGCATGTTGAACTGGAACGCGAACTGGCCGATCTGCACGGCAAGGACGGCGCGCTGCTGTTCACTTCGGGCTATGTCTCGAACGATGCGACCTTGTCCACGCTGGCAAGGCTGCTGCCGGGCTGCGTGATTTTCTCGGACGAATTGAACCACGCCAGCATGATCGCAGGGATCCGCAATTCGGGCTGCGAAAAGCGGGTGTTCCGGCACAATGATGTCGCGCATCTTGAAATGCTGCTGGCCGCCGAGGACCCCGACACGCCCAAGCTGATCGCGTTTGAAAGCGTTTATTCGATGGATGGCGATATCGCCCCGATCCACGCGATCTGCGATCTGGCGGACAAGTATAACGCGCTGACCTATATTGATGAAGTCCATGCGGTCGGGATGTATGGGCCGCGCGGCGGCGGGATTTCCGAACGTGATGATGCCGCGCACCGGATCGACATTATCGAAGGCACGTTGGGCAAGGCCTTCGGGGTGATGGGCGGCTATATCGCGGCAAGCACCAAGGTGATCGACTGCATCCGGTCCTATGCGCCGGGATTCATCTTCACCACCTCGCTTTCGCCGGTTCTGGTGGCCGGGGTGCTGGCATCGGTGCGGCACCTCAAGGCATCCTCGGTCGAACGCAACGCGCAGATGCGCGCGGCCGCCATGCTCAAGCTGAAATTGGCAGAGGCCGGCCTGCCGGTGATGGATTCCGTCACCCATATCGTGCCGCTGATGGTGGGCGATCCCGTGCGCGCCAAGAAGATCAGCGATATCCTGCTGGCCGAATACGGCGTCTATGTGCAGCCGATCAATTTCCCCACCGTGCCGCGCGGCACCGAACGCCTGCGCTTCACGCCGGGGCCGCAGCATACCGACAAGATGATGGACGATCTGACAGCCGCGCTGGTGGAAATCTGGGACCGGCTGGAGCTGGAGCTGGCCGAGGCGGCGTAATACCAAAGCCCGTGCGGCGCCTGAGCATTTCCAGCGCGGGGATAGCGTTAGCATCTTAGCGCGCTGGTATAATACGCCCGCGCCGCGCCGTAACGTCCTTTGTATCGCCGCCGAGCTGGGCTAGGCACTCCCCCGATCAGATTCGGGAGAGACAAGTGAGCGGCACGCCTGACCAGACTTACGTCGAGGTCGTCCTTGGCCGCCGCAGCATTCGTGGCTATCTCGACAAGCCGGTGCCGCGCGCGCTGATCGAGGAAGTGCTGGCGCTGGCGATGCGTTCGCCATCATCGATGAACACCCAGCCGTGGCATTTTCATGTCATCACCGGTGAACCATTGGGCCGCATCCGGCGCGGCAATACCGAAAGGATTCTGGCGGGCGAACCCGACAGCCGCGAATTCCGCCGGGGCGAACCGTTTGCGGGCGTCCACCGTGATCGGCAGGTCGAAGTCGCCAAACAGCTTTTCGGCGCAATGGGGATCGAACGCGATGACAAGCCCGCCCGGCAGGACTGGGTGCTGCGCGGCTTCCGCCAGTTCGACGCACCGGTCTGCGTAATCGTCACCTATGACCGCCAATTGTCCGGCAGCGACGATACCGCGTTTGATTGCGGCGCGGTAACAACCGCATTGGTCAACGCGGCGTGGTCACGCGGGCTTGGCTGCGTGATCAACTCGCAAGGCATCATGCAAAGTCCGGTTGTGCGCGAACACGCCGGGATTCCTGACGATCAGGTCATCATGAAAGCGGTCGCGCTGGGCTGGCCCGACCCGGATTTCCCGGCCAACGCCGTTGTGTCCTTGCGCCGACGCGTTGACGAAGCCGCGCGATTTGTGGGGTTTGAGTAAGGCCTTTGCGGCGTAACTGGTGTTCTGCTTACCAGATGGGGTGCATCGGCATCAAACGTCTGAAAGCAGGTGCGGCGCGGCGCTTTGTAGGTCACGAAGCGGAAGGACCGGCAGCGATTTGTCTCCGTCGGATGAAACGAGCGAACGCGTCAGCATTGGGCCGAAGATGTAGAACGCCGCGCTGCCCGCAAGGCACACTGCTGCGTTAAGCGTCCAGAACAACGTCGGCGACATCGTTTCGTAGAATGTGGCGATGTACCCGCTGATGATGTTGCCGAAAAATGCCACCAGATAGGCGGCGGCCATCATCCGCGCGGCAATCTTGCGCGGCGAATAGCGCGAAACCAGCGCGAGCCAGGTCGCCCAGTACCAAGCAAAGCCAATCCCGGTGAACGCAAAGGCAAGCACGGGAAAAGCAATGCTGACCTTGCCGCTTTCTGCGAGCGCTGCCCCGACCGCGATGATTCCCACCCCGATTGTGGTCAATGCCCCACCGATGACGATCTTTGTGCATTCCGTGCTGCTGCGCCCGCGGTTCGCCTGCCGCTGCCATAATGCAATTACGCCAGCCGTTGCAGCGACGATCGCGACGGAATCGATCGATATGAACCAGGCCACCGGCATACGGCCCAGCGCAGTGTCCAGATCAACCGCCTGATCGATCCAGACCATGCCCATATTGTACATCTGATCGTAGCCCAGCCCCAGCACCACCATCATGGCCAGCATCGCCATGATCGCTGCAATGCTGCGCCATTCCTGCATCGTCAGCACGGCTTCCTGCGACCGGTCGCGCCGGACAGGCTCCTCCTCCGGGAAATAGCGCAGCCCCTTCAGATACACGCCCAGCGCCACCAGCATCAGCGCGCCCGCCGCACCAAATCCAAAATGCCAGCCGTAAACCTGCGCGAGCAAACCGCAGACCAGCGGGCCGAATATCGCCCCGACATTGATGGACAGGCTGAAGACGGCAAAGGCGGTGGTGCGGCGCGTATCCTGCGCCGCGTAAAGCTGCCCGACCTGCGCCGCGATATTGCCCTTGAGCGCGCCCGACCCCAGGATCAGCAGCAGCAGCGCCAGCAGAAAGCTCTGGTCGAACACCATCGCCGCGTGGCCGGCGGTCATCAGCAGGACGCCGACCACCACGGTCTTTTTCGCACCCAGCCAGCGATCCGCTACCCAGCCCCCGATCAGCGGGGTGAAATAAACCAGCCCGGCATAAAACCCGAAGGTCTGCCCGGCCAGCGCCTGCGCCGAAAGCGGCCCCAGCACCGCCTCCACCGCCCCGCGATAGGCCGCCATGCCCGCGACATTTTCCATCTGCCCCTGAACGAACAGCGACTGCACCATGTACAGCACCAGCAGCGACTGCATCCCGTAGAACGAAAACCGCTCCCACGCCTCGGTAAAGGCAAGAAAGGCAAGCCCGCGCGGGTGGCCGAGGAATGTGGCGGTTTCGCCTGTCGGTGACGTCACGCCTGCATCTCCTGTGCGACGGTTCGCCGCATCTGTGGGTGGGCGCCATAGGCAAAGCCGCGCAGCACATCCATGATGAGGTAACGGTCGGATTTTGCAGTGGGCGCAGCCCCGGCATTGGCGCGGCGGGAAAGTGGTTCTTGCAGCACTTCCATGGCGATTTCCTGTTCTGGTCGGTGTGTTGGCGAAGGGGCTAACGGCTGCATTGTGCGCTTGGGCAGCCTATTCCTCCATCTCGCCGCCAAAGGTTACAGACAACAAGCATTCTCTTCATTCGTGCCCTCGGCCCGTTAAGCGGATGTCGAATTGCAGCAACCGCAGTGCCGGGCAAAATCGGCCGGCACCTGAATACAGCGAGGCTGGGGAATTACGCGTGCCCGGTCAATCGCGCTAACGTCAATAAAGCGTCAATTCGTAACGGCTTGCGGTTACAGCCTCGCACGTCACCAACTGCGGACAAGGCCGGGTTGTAAGCAGGAAGCGTTCAGCGCGTGTGCGCAATGCGCCACCCAGAGTTTTGACCGCCCCCCTGCCCGCTGGAAATCATGTCGCGCATATGTTGCACGAACTAGCGGGAATTGACCGGAAAGCGGCGAAACTGGCCGGAAAACCGGGCAACAAGATGCAACACGGCATTTCGGCATCCAGCACCGCCAGATTTGAAAAACATTCAATGCTTCAGGAGGTTTAATGGTAGCGGAGGAGTCGCTATAATTTCCGTGTCAGGCGATTTCAGAGCGTCTCCAACTACTCTGTAAACTCAGCAGTTTATCAAGTACCTTGTACGTGGTTGATCGCCCAAAATCGCCTGAATTCCCGCCGAAACGTGG
>JBGSKN010000045.1:0-2242 GCA_041741215.1 Erythrobacter sp.
CTCCGCAACCGGATAGCCTCGCTCCGTGATCTGAGCCACCGCATCCCGCCTGAACTCATCGCTGAAATTTACCTTGCTCATCTTCGTCTCCTTACCTCAAAATTAGGGAAGAAGGCGTCCAGAAATCTAGGGGCTATTCAAAACTTGAGGAATCGCCGGATTTTGTCGCGGCCATACAATTCCTCCATCACCATCAGCGCGCTGTATTGCGCAAGGGTTTCCGATAGCAGGGTCGATCCCTGCATATCGCCGCCCACCACCTGATGTGCCCAGTATTGGTGGCCAAGTTCATGCGCCGTAACATAGGAAACATAGTCGATCGTGTCGGGATCGCGCACGTCCGCAGCAAAGCCGATGCTTTCCGAATAGGGCATCGTTCCGGCAAAGGCCTGCGCGAAGCTTTGATAACCGGGAAATTCGATGATCCGCGCATAGCCGAACTGATAAGGCCCGAAATTATCGGTGAAATAGCCAAGCGAGGTCTTCATCGCTGTCAGCATCGCGGGCACGTTCCAAGCGTGGCGCGGGTCGTGATAGACCGCGAGTTGCACGTCCCCGAACCTGTCCTCGGCCACGGAATAGCGCGCCGATTGCACCGAGAAGAAATTGAGGATCGGCGCAGGGCTTTCAAATACCGCGATGCGGCGATCACCCTTCACTTCATCAGACACCTTGTTGCCCGGCGCAATCGGCACCTGATCGGCTGCGGTGCTGATGGTGATGCGCGAATTGACCCAATCGGCGCCGATGTAGTTCTTGTTCTGCGCTGCGGTATCTTCCAGCTTGGCGGTGCGCAGTTCGTCGGGCAGCCCCTGCCGCCGCCGCGCGGTGCGATCCTGCAACAACCCGCGCCGGTCCATGCCGATGATCGGCGCGAAGGCGAAATTGTTCACGAAGGTGCCATTGTCGACAATATCGGTCGCCGCGCCGCCATTGGAAAACCCGCGCCGCCACAGCCGCGACGTGAAATCGAGCCGCGCGCTCGCCCCCGGTGCCAGCGGCGTTGCAAAGCGGTAAATGCGATAATTGTGGGTTGTGTCGTGGCTGGCAAGGCTGGCCCCGGCAATATCCAGCCGGATGAAATCGGTCGCATCATCACCCTGCCGCACATGCACTTCGGTGATCGGGGCGGCGGTATCATTGCGCAGCAGATAGTGGCCGCCCACATCCATCCGCCGCTGATCGGGATAGACATCGACGGTAAATTCCACATCGGTCACCACCGGGCGCGGCAGGGTTTCGTATGCGAGGTATTTGCGTTCGAATTGCGCGGCCTGCGCCTCACGCTCATCAGCGGTCTGATAGGTGTTGAGCACCTTGATGTTGTGGTTGATGAAAACGCCGGTGCCGATCATTCCGCCCACCGCCGCCAGCGCGGTCGCGCCTGAGGCGATCGTCATGCGCTTGCCCATGCCCTTGATCCGGGGCCATACCGCCACCACCGTGCCGCGCGGCCATGCCCAATGCGCCAGCACCAGCAGCAGCAGCCCGAAACAGGCCCAATATGCCCGCGCAATCAACCCGCCGACCCAGAACCCGCCGGTGCCGTTCATGTCGCTGAGCGGTTCGCCCGGCCCGCCGCCAAACAAATAGAGCATGTTGGTATAGCCAAGGTTCGACAGGAAAATGCGGCTGACAAACCACACCAGCACCAGCCCCCAGCCGATATATTTGTTGGGGCTGAGCACCTGAAAGAACACCGCCAGCACCGCCAGCAGCAGCAGATCGATGCTTTGCGGAAGGACATAGGCGCTGAGATACAGGCCCACATCAATGCTCGGCGCGCCCAGCACGAGCTGGTACAAAATGCCCGCAATCATCCCTGTCAGCGACATCGCCAGAAGCACCGCGAATATCGCGAGAATCTTGGGCACGAACATCACCCAGCCGGGCACAGGCGCCGCGTCGATGATCTCTCCGATCTTCACGTCCCGTTCGCGCCAGACCAGTTCGCCGCCATAAAACACCGCGACGATCAGCGTGAACAGCGCCATGCCGCCGATCACGGACGTCACCACATTGGCGGTCAGCGGATAAGACGGCGTGCCATACAGCGTCTGCGAGAAGGCGAGGCCAAAGGCAGTAAACGCCAGCGCGATCAGTAGCAGCACGATCAGGCCGGGGCTTTTCAGCACCAGCATGGTCTCGGTCTTGAGGCGCGCGCCAAAGCTCGCCAGCGCATGGCTTGCGCCAAAGCTGCGGCGCGCAGGCGCGGTGGGCGCATGCGGGCGCACCGCCTCGA
>JBGSKN010000046.1:0-2556 GCA_041741215.1 Erythrobacter sp.
CGCGCAAGGCTGGCGCACCGTCGCGCAGCTGGCCGAGGGCGAAGACGCGCGCGCGCTGGGCTGCGGGTTTGTGCTGCAGGCCGAGGGGCCGGAGAGTGTCTGAGGTTCAGGGGGCAGATTTGCCCAGTCTCTGTCCCAAAAGCTGGCGTTCGGGTTGCGACCCGCTTACTGCCACGGCGTCATCGGTTAACGTCAGCAAACCGGGGTTCGTATCCGGGGCATTTCAAGGGGAACGCGCGGGATCTACCGATCAGCAATTTGGGCTGCACTTGCAGTGATGGCCTGTGCAGGCTCTCCCTCAAATGCCCAAGCCCGCGATCTTGATGGAACGTGAGACAATCGTCTTCCACAGGCGTGGCGATCGATGGGTTGCAGTTCACGAGCATCTATCGCCCCTCCCTCCAGAAACGGCTGGTAGCTGACCAAGGGCCTCTCCACTCTCCGCTTCCCGCAACATTTTCGGACAATCCTCAAAGTTGCGTGACAAGCTAAGCAACGGCGCATAGCGGTGCGACCATGAACTCACCCGAACCCAAGAATTCCTTCAATGATGGTGCCCACATCACTGCCGCAACGCCGCTCGATCCGCGCCAGTTAATGCGCGATCTGGATGCATTTCGCAGTCCACGGCCGGGCCGGAGCGGATGGGAATTGGCGCTCACGCTGATCCCGTTCCTGTCCTTGTTCGCGCTTATCGTGGGTATGGTCCAGGCTGGCTATCTCTGGGCGATTGCATTGACCCCGCTCGCGGGCCTGTTTCTGCTCCGGCTGTTTATCATACAGCATGATTGCGGCCATGGAGCTTTCTTGCCCGGCAGGGCGGGCAATGACTGGTTCGGTAGAGCGCTGGGCGTCTTCACGCTGACGCCTTATGATTGCTGGCGGCGTTCGCATGCGTTGCATCACGCTGCCACCGGCAATCTGGACGCGCGCGGAATTGGCGATGTCGACACGCTGACGGTTTGCGAATTTCAGGAACTCACGCGCTTGCAACGGTTCCTCTATCGCTTTTATCGGCATCCGCTGGTGCTGTTGGGACTCGGCCCGGCCTATCTGTTCCTGCTGCGCCACCGACTACCGATTGGCTTGATGAAAGAGGGATGGATTTACTGGGTGAGCGCGATGGCGACCAATGTGGTAACCGCGTTGATCCTGGGTGTGCCGATATATTTCGCAGGCATTGGCGTTACAGCTTTGGTTTTCTTCCCCGTGCTGCTGACCGCCGCAACGATGGGTGTGTGGCTGTTTTACTCGCAACATCAATTTGCAGATGCGCATTGGCATCAGGAAGCCGATTGGTCGTTCCACGATGCTGCGTTGCTTGGAAGTTCGCACCTCGATCTGCCGGCGATATTGCGCTGGTTCACCGGCAATATCGGCATCCATCATGTCCATCATCTGGCCAGCCGAATCCCGTTCTACCGCTTGCCCGAAGTGTTGAATACGCATCCCCACTTGCACGATCTGAACCGGTTCACCGCGCTCCAGACCCTGAGCGCTTTGCGTCTCGCATTATGGGATCAGGGTCAACAAAGGCTCGTCAGTTTTCGCGAAGCATCACGGATTGCCGCAAAGAGCTGCGAGCGGGTTGATGCCTCGTGAATTCTGCCAGCGGCCCCAACAGCTGCCGTTGGAATCGAATTTCCTGTCTGGCTGAGCTCCCCCAGACCCGGTCATAATTCCCCGCGAGCTACCGACGCAAAAGCCGTCACCGCGTCCTGCGCGGACTACCTCCCAAACACCGTCTTCAACCACGCATCCATCACCGGGGTGGCAGGATAATCCGGCTCGCCCAGCTTTCGGTTGATTTCGGCGTGACCGCGCAGGCCGGTGCCGGGGAAGCTGCCGACCTCTACCGAAGTGCCCGCGCGCCGCAGCGACTCGGCCAGCGCCGCGTTCTGTGCCACCCCGTCCTCGCGCTGGACGTGGATCAGCAGGAAATCGGGAGCATTGGGCGCGGCGGCGTGGGAAGCGGGGGAGAGTGCCTGCTGGCGCGCAGGATCAGTGCCGAACGCCTGTTCATAGGTGCGCGCCATGAACCGCCCCGCCTGCTCCATCTGCGCTGGCACGTCATAAGCCGCGCCGTCATTGGGCATCACCCCGTCAATATCGGCAAAGGACAGGCCTGCACTGCGCAGATATTGCTCGTCCGTTCCCACCAGCGCCACCAGATGTGCGCCCGCGCTGTGGCCGGTCAGCACCACCCGGCTGCGGTCGATCCCCAGAGCATCGGCGCGCGCCAGCAGATGCGCCAGCGCCGCCGCGACATCGCTCGCCTGTTCTTCCACGGTGTTGCGGGGCACGAGCCGGTAATCAATCGAGGCAAAGGCATAGCCCTGGGCCAGCATATGCCCCGGCATGGCGTGGCCAGTGGCGTTATCCTTCGACCCGCGCTTCCACCCGCCGCCGTGAACGAACAGGACAAGCGGCGCCGTAACCGCGCCTTCGGGCACCCACAGGTCAAGCGTCTGGAGCGAATCGCTGCCATAGGCGAGCGTCTGCGGTGCGGGCGCATTGATCGGCGCGCGCCAGCAGATGCGCCAGCGCCGCCGCGAC
>JBGSKN010000047.1:0-2213 GCA_041741215.1 Erythrobacter sp.
GATCGGCACGGCCCGCCTATTCGCTGACAGTTTCGGCCGCAGCAGCCTGCGATGCGACACTGGCGGCGGCGTCAGCAGCGGCCTCGGCGCCCGCTTCCAGTTCAGCCTCGTCCGCGGGCGCGTCGGTTGCTGCGGCGTCAGGATCGGCCACGGGTTCATCGGTGATTGCGCTCAACGCTTCGTCAGCGGGCATTTCCACCGTGTCCGCGCTTGCTTCGGTCGAAGCGTCATTGGCGCTGCCACAGGCGCTCAGCAGCAGTGCAGCACTGCCAAGGGCGGCGAGCGGGGTGAAGGTTTTCATCGTTGTCTCTCCTCAGATAGGGTCACGCGCGGGCCGCTGCCCGTCGCCTTGAAAAGGGGTTTAGCCAAGCTGGAGCGGCAAGGCAAAGCGGCAAATGGTGCTTTAACCATTGGCGGCTAGGATTGCAGGCATGAACCGCGCCCATTCCTTCGCCTTACTGGCACTTGCAGGCGTTGCCGCGCTGCCTGGTGCGCTGCTGCTGGCCCAGCCTGTTCCCGGCGCGTTTACCGTGGTGGAGAGCGGCGAGAGCTTTGCCACCTTGCAGGATGCGGTCAACGCGGTGGGCAACACCCGCGCCACGATCAGCATCGCGCCCGGCACCTATCGCCAATGCGCGGTGCAGGAACAAGGCGTCATCACCTATGTCGCGATTGAACCGGGCAAAGTCATCCTTGCGGGCCGTTCGTGCGAGGGCAAGGCCGCGCTGGTGCTGCGCGGCACCGGGGCAGAGGTGCGCGGCATCACCTTCAGCAATCTGGCGGTGGCCGATGGCAATGGGGCGGGGATCAGGCTGGAACGCGGCGCGCTCAATGTCGCCTATGCCCGGTTTGAAAACAGCCAGCAGGGGATTCTGACCGGCGACGATCCGCAGGGGCGCATTTACATCACCCGATCAACCTTCAGCGGGCTGGGCACCTGCGAGAACTCCGCAGGCTGCGCGCATTCGCTCTATATCGGCAATTACGGCGCGCTGACCGTGCGCGAGAGCCGGTTTGAACGCGGCACCGGCGGCCATTACCTGAAAGCGCGCGCTGCATCGGTGGTGATCGAGGGCAACAGCTTTGACGACGCGAACGGGCGCGCCACCAATTACATGATCGATCTGCCTGCGGGCAGCGTGGGCCGGATTGCCGATAACTGGTTCGTGCAGGGGCGCGACAAGGAGAATTACTCGGCCTTCATCGCGCTGGGCGCAGAAGACCTGCTGCATTCGTCCGACGGGCTGGAAGTGGCGAACAACGAAGCCCGCTTCGTCCCCGGCCTGTCGCGCAGCAGTGTGTTTCTGGCCGACTGGACAGGATCGCGGATCGTGATGCAGGGCAACCGGCTGGCGGCAGGGCTTAAGCCATACGAGCAGCGTTAGATAAGCAAATGCCCTGAGCGGTCGCGCTTGGTCGCCAGATAGCGGGCGTTGTGGGGGTTTTCGGGGAGCTGGTGCGCCACCCGTTCGCTCACCGTAATCCCGGCGGCTTCAAGCGCCGTCACCTTGGCCGGGTTGTTGGTCAGCAGCCGGATCGTGGTCGCGCCCAGCAGTTCGAGCATCCGTGCGGCCACGGGAAAATCGCGCGCTTCATCGGGCAGGCCGAGCCGCTGGTTCGCCTCGACCGTATCGAACCCCTGATCCTGCAAGCGGTAGGCGCGCAGCTTGTTGATCAGCCCGATCCCGCGCCCTTCCTGCCGCATATAGAGCAGCACGCCCCAACCACCGCTTTCCCGTGCCTCGTGCGCCATCGCGTGCAGCGCGGCGTCCAGTTGCGGGCCGCAATCGCATTTGAGGCTGCCGAGGATGTCGCCAGTCAGGCATTCGGAATGGAGCCGCACCAGCGGCTGGCGGTCGCCCGATTGCTTGCCGATGACTAGCGCGACGTGCTCGCGCAGGTCAGCCGCCGAACGGAAGGCGGCGATCTCGGCCTCCTCGCACGCGCTGACGGGCAGGTGCGCGCGGGTGACGATCCTGAGCGTGCCGGTGGCTGCATAGGCGGCGAGATCGGAGGTCGCGATCGGCACCGCCTCTCCCGCGCCCACCGGATCGACCAGAAAGGCGGGCAGAATTCCGGCAATCCGCGCCAGTTCCAACGCGGCGCGCGCGCTCTCCTCCCATGTCAGGGTCAGCGCCTTGAACGGGCCTTTCAGCGGATTGCCCAGATCAAGCGCCGGATCGGCAATCGGCAGGGCATCGCGCAAGCTGAAC
>JBGSKN010000048.1:0-8955 GCA_041741215.1 Erythrobacter sp.
ACCAGCGCGCGCGCCACGCCGACGCGCTGGCGCTGCCCGCCGGAAAGTTCATCGGGCATCCGCGTCGCCATTCCCGGTTCGAGTTCGACCAGCGCCAGCAGTTCGGCAATCCGTTCTGGCGGCAATGTCTCGCCCGCCAGCCTTGGCCCAATGGCGATGTTTTCGGCCACGGGGAAATGCGGGAACAGGCCCACGCTCTGAAACACATAGCCGACCCGGCGGCGCAGGCGCGCAGGGTTGAGGGCGCTCACATCCTCGCCGCCGAACAGCACCCGGCCTGCGGTTGGCGCAACCAGCGTGTTGACCGTTTTGAGCAGCGTCGACTTGCCCGATCCCGATGCGCCGACCAATGCCACGAAACTGCCCGGCGCAATGTCGCAGGTAACGCCGCCGACCGCGGTGATATCGCCAAAGCGGCAGATTACGCGATCGAACAGCAGAATGGGCGCGGCGGCGGTCATCGGCCGGGGGTTAGCGATGATCGGGCGGTTGCGCCAGCTTTGCCCGATTGGCCTTTGCAGCGCCGCTTGCTATGCGCATTGCCAGAACAATCATTACACCGCCGGGAACAAATCATGCGCGCTACCCCCGATTTCGACTTCCAGCTTGGCGAGGCCGCCGAAATGATCCGTGAGGCGGCGGGCCGCTTTGCCGATGAACAGATCGCGCCCTTGGCCGACCGCACCGACCGCGAAGACCGCTTCCCGCGCGAATTGTGGGAACCGATGGGCGCATTGGGCCTGCACGGCATTACGGTTGAGGAAGAATGGGGCGGGCTGGGGCGAGGCTATCTCGAACACGTGATCGCGGTCGAGGAAGTCAGCCGCGCTTCGGCCAGCGGCGGCCTGTCCTACGGCGCGCATTCCAACCTCTGCCTCAACCAGATCCGCCGCTGGGGGAATGATGAGCAGAAGGCGAAGTATCTGCCGGGGCTGATTTCAGGCAAGCACGTGGGCAGCCTCGCCATGTCCGAAGCGGGCGCGGGGTCGGACGTAGTCTCGATGAAGCTCAAGGCCGAGGCGGTGCAGGGCGGCTATGTCCTCAGCGGCACCAAGTTCTGGATCACCAACGCGACCGAAGCCGACACGCTGGTGGTCTATGCCAAGACCGACGGCCACGCCGGATCGCGCGGGATCACCGCCTTTCTGATCGAGAAGGGCGACGAGGGCTTTGCCATCGGCCAGAAGATCGAGAAACTGGGGATGAAAGGCTCCCCCACCGCCGAGCTGGTTTTCGACGATTGCCTCGTCCCGGAAGAACGCGTGATGGGGCCGCTCAACGGCGGGGTCGGTGTGCTGATGAGCGGGCTGGATTACGAACGCGTGGTGCTCTCCGGTGTTGGTCTGGGAATTATGCAGGCCTGCCTCGACACGGTCATTCCCTATCTGCGTGAGCGCAAGCAGTTCGGCAAACCCATTGGCAGCTTCCAGCTGATGCAGGCCAAGGTCGCAGACATGTATGTCGCGCTGCAATCCGCCCGCGCCTATGTCTATGCAGTGGCCAAGGCCTGCGATGCGGGGCAGACGACGCGCTTTGACGCGGCGGGCGCGGTTCTGCTCGCCAGCGAAAACGCATTTCGCGAGGCGGGGCAGGCGATTCAGGCATTGGGCGGGGCTGGCTACACGCTTGATTGGCCGGTTGAGCGATATCTGCGCGATGCCAAGCTGATGGATATCGGCGCGGGCACGAACGAGATCCGGCGGATGCTGATCGGGCGCGAATTGATTGGAGCGGCGGGATGAGCAAGCTCAACTTTACGTTGACTTTTGCGCTAGAAAACCTAATACAGAACCATATCACCCATGGTGCTTCGGTGCTGTGGCGCACGGCGGCCCTTGTGGCCGCCGTTGCTTTTTGAGGGGCTTGGATGCGTACTCGGGTCTATATCGACGGGTACAACCTGTACTATGCTTGCTTGAAACGCAGCCCATACAAGTGGCTGAACATATATGATCTCGCGGTAAGCCAACTTCCGAAAAATCAGATCGACAAAGTTCGTTACTTTACCGCGCGGGTCAGTGCTCGCCCGCATGATCCAACCCAGCCACAGCGGCAAGAAACCTACTTCCGGGCATTGGCGACGGTTCCGAACATCGAAATCCACTTCGGACATTTTCTGACTCATGAAGTCAGCATGCCAGGCGCCACCGCATGGCAGGCAGGGCAATATCGACCGGTCCGTGTGATAAAGACGGAGGAAAAGGGCTCGGACGTCAACTTGGCTACTCATCTCCTTATGGATGCTTTTGACGACCTTTTCGACGTCGCCGTCGTGGTAAGCAATGACAGCGACTTGGCTGAACCGATGCGGCTTGTCCGGCAAAGATTTGGAAAGGCAATCGGCATCCTCGGGCATCGCTCAACCCGAGTAAGTGGCAAGCTTAGGCCCTTGGCGAACTTCATCAGAACTTTCCACAGCGGCGCGCTCGCGGCATCACAATTCCCCAATCAATTGCATGACGCGAATGGCGCCTTCCAAAAGCCAAGCCAATGGTGACCCCATGACCGCCCTCACCCGCACGCCGCACCTCGGGAGTCCCCAATGAGCACCGAAGAAGATTACGTCTATGACGAGGCGAGCGGCGAATGGCTGCCCGCGTCCGAACTTGCGGCCAAGCAGGCGGCGGAGAACGCCGTGGAGGTGCGCGATGCGGTCGGCAACCTGCTCAGCGATGGCGATGCGGTGACGCTGATAAAGGACCTGGAGGTCAAGGGCGCGGGCCAGACGCTGAAGCGAGGCACGCTGATCAAATCGATCCGCCTGACCGGCGACGCGCAGGAAATCGACTGCAAATACCCCGGCATCAAGGGATTGGTGCTGCGGGCCGAGTTCGTGCGGAAGCGGTGATGTTCGGTTTTGGCAATTCCGTCACCCTGAACTTGTTTCAGGGTCCATCGCGCAGGCAGGAACCTTCGGTGCGAATGGAGAAATGGATGCTGAAACAAGTTCAGGGTGACGGAGAATATTCAGCATGACCTCCCCCACCCTCACCACCAAACTCGACCGCGAAAGCCCTGAGGCGAAGGCCCGCTTTGCGCATAACCATGCTCTCGCGCAGCAACTCCGCGCCGCCGTGGCCGAGGCGGCGCTGGGCGGGCCGGAGAAGCATCGTGAACGCCACGTCAGCCGTGGCAAGCTGCTGCCCCGCGAGCGGGTGGAGCGGTTGCTCGATCCCGGTTCGCCCTTCCTCGAAATCGGGCAACTCGCCGCCAACGGCATGTACGAGGGCGACGTCAATGGCGCCTCGATCATCTGCGGGGTGGGGCGCGTGTCCGGGCGGCAGTGCGTGATCGTGTGCAATGATGCGACCGTGAAGGGCGGCACCTATTACCCGATGACGGTCAAGAAGCACCTGCGCGCGCAGGAGATTGCGCAGGAGAACCGCCTGCCGTGCATCTACCTCGTGGATAGCGGCGGGGCGAACCTGCCGCATCAGGCCGAGGTGTTTCCCGACCGCGACCACTTTGGCCGCATCTTCTTCAATCAGGCCAATATGTCCGCGCTCGGCATCCCGCAGATTGCCTGCGTCATGGGCAGCTGCACTGCGGGCGGCGCCTATGTGCCCGCGATGTCGGACGAGAGCGTGATCGTGCGCGAACAGGGGACGATCTTCCTGGCCGGGCCACCGCTGGTCAAGGCCGCGACCGGCGAGGAAATCACCGCCGAAGACCTGGGCGGCGGCGATCTGCACGCCAGAAAATCGGGCGTGGTCGATCATCTGGCGGAGAATGACGAACACGCGCTCACCATCGTGCGGGACATAATCTCCCACTGCGCCCCCGCGCAGGCGGGGGCCTCCCGCGGATTGCACGAGATCCCCGCCTCCGCGGGGATTCACCCCGGCATCAAAGACCCTCGCCCGCCGAAATTCGACGCGGATGATCTCTACGCCATCATCCCCGATGATGTGCGCGCGCCCTATGACGTCAAGGAAGTGATCGCGCGGCTTGTGGACGGCTCCGAGTTCCACGAGTTCAAGGCACTCTACGGCTCCACGCTGGTGTGCGGTTTCGCCCATATCTGGGGCATGCCGGTCGCGATTCTGGCGAATAACGGCGTGCTGTTTTCCGAAAGTGCACAGAAGGGCGCGCATTTCATCGAACTTGCCTGCCAGCGCCGCATTCCGCTGCTGTTCCTCCAGAATATCAGCGGCTTCATGGTCGGCGGGAAGTATGAGGCGGAGGGCATCGCCAAGCATGGCGCGAAGCTGGTCACAGCAGTCGCCACCGCCACCGTGCCCAAAGTCACCGTGGTGATCGGCGGCAGCTTTGGTGCGGGCAATTACGGGATGTGCGGGCGGGCCTACTCGCCCCGCTTCCTGTTCACCTGGCCCAACGCGCGCATTTCGGTGATGGGCGGGGAACAGGCGGCGAGCGTGCTCGCCACCGTCCACCGCGACGCCGATAGCTGGACGCCCGATGAGGCCGAGGCGTTCAAAGCCCCGATCCGCCAGAAATACGAGGACGAAGGCAACCCCTACTACGCCACCGCCCGGTTGTGGGACGATGGGGTGGTCGACCCGGTGCAGACCCGCGACGTGCTGGGGCTGGCGTTTGCGGCGTGTCTTGAGGCACCTATCGCGGAAACTCCCCGCTTTGGCGTGTTCAGGCTGTAGCGCTCCGCCTTCCCGCGTCTCCGTGTGGTTGCACAGCCAAGGTAAGCATGGCGGGTGGAAGAAGAGCGTCTGAAACCCCCACGCGCCCCCTTGCGTAACTCCTCCGATTGCGGGCAGACGTAAGCGCGAGAGAGGGGTTACACATTGCCGCACGAACACGCTGTGCCAAGGGCAAGAACGCCCACGTTGATGTCGCGCATCGTGCGCCGGATCATTCTGGCGATCTATCGCCTCAGGGGCTGGAAGATCGACGGCGGCTTGCCCCGCCATCTCAGAAAATACGTGATCGCGGGCGCGCCGCACACGTCCAACTGGGATTTCGTGTTCTTCACCGGCGCCACGCATGAGGAAGGCGTGAAGCCCAATTTCATGGGCAAGCACACGCTGTTCACCGGCATGATGAAAAACTTCATGCTCGACATGGGCGGCGTCCCGGTTGACCGCTCCGTCAAGGCCAACGCCACCGAACAGGTCGCCGCCGAATTCGCCGCGCGCGATGAACTGGCGCTGGTGATCGCGTGTGAAGGCACCCGTAAGAGCAATGGCCGGTGGCGTTCGGGCTTTTACCATATCGCGCGCGCCGCCAATGTGCCGATTGTCCCGGCCTTTGCCGATAATAACAACATGATCGTCAGCTTTGGCCCGCCCATGATGCCGACCGGCAATTATGGCGAGGACTTGCTGAAAATCGCCGAATGGTTCCGCGCAAAACTGCCCGATTACGATCGTTTCAAGGTGCTGGAACAACAGGCGCGCGATATCATCGCCGGAAAAAGCGATGTCTGATTGGCGGCGCTGGCGCTGATCCGGCGCGGACGATCAGCGGCGCGCCCTTCATCGGTGCCTTCCGGGGCATCTGGATATCCTGTGCTGCGGCGCACAAAAATCGACGAGCGCCACTTTAAGCCTGCGCCCGCTTCGCCTATGTTGGGGTTCACGCGAGGAGGTGACAGCGACATGCCATTGACCCAAACGGTCCGGGAGGCCGAGCGCGAGCGGATTGCGCGCCATGTGCTCGATCTGGTGAAAGAGCGCGGATCGGAGATACCGTGGACCATCGCGATGGCCGAGAGCGGGCTTACCCGCGCGCGGTTCGAAGCGCTGTTCGCCGATTATGACGATCTGTTCGATGCGATCGCGCAGACCTGGCTCACCCCGCATATGGCGGTGATGGAGGAGGTGCTGGCGAGCGACCTCCCGCCGCCGCGCAAGATGTTCGAATTCTTCCGCCGCCGCTTCACCATCTCGCAAAGCCGGTTTCGCGAAGACCCCGAACATTTCACCATCCTGTGCGAAATGGGCGCAGCCAATTTTGAACGGGTGCGCAGCTATGTCGATCTGGCCGATCACTACCTGTGCGAGCTGATTGCCGAAGCGCAGGCCGAGGGGTTTTTTGCCGGGCTGGAGATTGACGAGGCGCTGTCGCTGATCAATCAGATGAGTTCGATCTACACCCTGCCCGATGCGCTGGTCTATCTTGGCGACAAGCTGACCGAACAAAAGCTGGCGCGGATCGTGGACACGATGTTCATCGGCTTGTCGGGAGAGGCCGGGACGGATGCTTCGGGGGTCAACACGCTGAAAGTGGCGTCGTTCTGAACGAGGCCCTGATCGAGCGGCAATCTGTCTTCTGGCCCAGCCAGACGCGACGAGGAAGCTGAAGCCCCGCGTTTCGCGCTGGAGCGGGCGCTGCGGCCGCGTTCGGCCATTATCGATTGCTGTTCAAACATGGGGGAGGCTCCTTCCTGCCTTGGATCCGGCGATGCCGTCTCGCCGGATGGTAATTCCGGTAAGGAGGCTGTCGGCGATCGAGCGCGCGCGTTCGGCAACGAGGGCGATGCCTTCGGGATGCGGGCCGAGATCGCGCAACGTGGCGTAGAAAAGTTCCAGCCAGCGCGCGAAATGCGTGTCGTCAAGGCCCGGAATGGCCAGGTGCTTGGCCATCGGATTGCCTGAAAATTCCCCGCTGTTGAACAGGATCGAACGCCAGAACGCCTTCATCCGGCCCAGATGCACGGGCCAGTCGGAAATGCGTTCCGCGAAAATCGGGCCGAGCAGATCGTCCTGCCGGATGCTGGCATAGAAACGCTCGACCATGGCCGAGATGAATTGTTCGTCGACACCCTGCGCCTCGGCCTGCGCGCGTTTTGCGGCCCTTGCAGCGCGCACTTCCTCGCGTGATCTTTCGGTAACGGCGGACATCGGCACTCTCTTATAAGCAGTATATAATATACCTGTTATAGCGCCTTGGTTGCAAAAGCAACATCTGATATGCTTGTTTGATGCAGCTGAACCTCCGAACCGATTACGCCTTGCGCATGCTTATGGCGCTCGCCGCAAAGGGTGATGTCGTTTCTATCGACGGGATTGCGGAGCAATATGGCATCTCTCGCAACCACCTCGCCAAGGTGGCGCAGGATCTGGCTGCCGCAGGCTTCATCGAAACCCAGCGCGGACGCGGCGGCGGCGTGCGGCTGGCACGCGCGCCATCGGATATCAATGTCGGCGCGGTGGTGCGCAGTCTGGAAAACACCGCCGGGTTTGTCGCCTGCATGGGCGGCCGGGAGGCCTGCGCTGTGGAGCGGGTCTGCGGGTTGAAACCAGCATTGGCCGGAGCGCTGGAGGCGTTCCTGGCCCATCTCGATCAGTTCAACCTTGCGCAGATCACGGGTGCCAGCGCGCGCTTCGTTCAAGAATTGTTTCCGCAAGACGCCTGACGATTTGCCGGTTTTTCCATCCGTTTGACATCTGTCAAATGACGGCCAACATATTGTGGTTAATTCTGCCCTCCTCACACAATATCTTGTGGCTTGGCCCATAATGCGTCGCCAGCCACCTTGGAAGGGCGATGGGTTATGGCACTGAAACTGCACGGCAAGGACATTGGCGAAATCACTGCGGCAAACGATTTATCGGACACGGGCAGGCCACTGCCGGGCGCGCTTTGGGCAGGCAGCACAATCGATTGTTCGGACACGGTCGGGGAATATATCTCAGGTGCCGACTGGCGGATCAAGGCCAACGCCAATGTCGGCTATTCGCACGCCGGCCTGATCAGCAATGTCGCGGGCAAGGTGATCGCCAATTTCTGGCTCGACGAAATCTATGCCCCGGAAGAAGGGCTCGCCCACCGGCAGGGCGATATCCACATCCACGATCTTGATTGCCTGACCGGCTATTGCGCCGGCTGGTCGCTTCGGGCGCTGCTGAATGACGGTTTCAACGGGGTCGCTGGCCGCGTTTCGTCCCGCCCGCCGCGCCATTTCCGCGAAGCGCTTGGCCAGATGGCCAATTTCCTGGGTATCCTGCAATCGGAATGGGCGGGCGCGCAGGCGTTTTCCAGCTTTGACACCTATCTTGCGCCCTATGTCTTTTACGATGATCTGAGCTTTGCCGAGGTCAAGAAGGCGATCCGCCAATTCGTCTATAACCTCAACGTCCCGGCGCGGTGGGGGCAATCGCCCTTCACCAATATCACGCTCGACATCGTTGTTCCTGACGATCTTCGCGATCTCTATCCGACCTATCGCGACGAGCACCTGTTCAAGGGCATCGACAACGCGGCGCTGCTCGACCGGGCACGGTCGCGCGATCTGGGCCTGCGCAGCCTGACGGATATGAGCTTTGCCCATTTCGCGCCTGAGATGGAGCTCATCAACCTCGCCTATTACGAAGTGATGACCGAAGGCGATTCGACCGGACAACCGTTCACCTTCCCGATCCCGACCGTGAACATCACCGAGGATTTCGACTGGGACAGCAAGGTCGCGACCGCAATCTTCGAAAACGCCGCCAAGGTCGGCTCGTCCTATTTCCAGAACTTCATCGGCAGCCAGTATATCCGCGATCCGAAGACCGGTGAACGCCGACCCAATCCCGAAGCCTATTCGCCGGGGGCCGTGCGGTCGATGTGCTGCCGGTTGCAGCTTGACCTGCGCGAATTGCTCAAACGCGGCAACGGCCTGTTCGGATCGGCCGAGATGACCGGATCGCTGGGCGTCGTCACCATCAACATGGCGGCGCTGGGATACCGCTTCAAAGGCGACACGCCGGGCCTGATGGCGGAGCTCGACCGGTTGATGGATATCGCCAGATCGACGCTCGAGAAGAAGCGCGCTTTCGTCCAGCAGATGTATGATCGCGGGCTATATCCCTTCACCGCGAGATACTTGCCGTTCCTGCGCAATCATTTCTCGACCATTGAATAGCCCCTAGTTTTCTAGACGCCTTGCTGTCTCATTGCCTGCTGTCGTTCGAACTCGACGGGCGACAGCATCCCGTTCCTGACATGCTTGCGCACCGGGTTATAGAACATTTCGATGTAATCGAACACGTCCTG
>JBGSKN010000049.1:0-7191 GCA_041741215.1 Erythrobacter sp.
CGGCGCTGGTCGGTCAGGTCGACGCCGCCGGGATGCTGCACGTGGCCGAGGTGATGCGCAGCCGGGTGCGGGTGATCGCGCTGGAACCTGAACGGCTGGTCTATCAACAGGCGGACAGCTTTCCCGATGATCCAGCGCCCGAAATCCGCGACGCCTTGTTCAAGGTGACGGGCAAGCGCTGGCTGGTCGAAAGCGGCTCTGGCGCGGCGCAGCCCAGTTTGCGCGAGGCCGTTGATGTTGAGGCCCGCGCCGCCGAGGAGCGCGTGCGCGCCGACCCGTTGGTCAAGGCCGCCTTTGACGCCTTCCCCGATGCCGAGTTGCTTGGCACCGAGGTCCAGGTTGCACAATCCGCCAGCCCCCCCTGGCATTGAGGAGACCCCCGATGAAATCGATGGAAGAAATGATGAAGGCTGCCCAGCAAGCCGCCGAAACCATTCAGAAACAGATGAACGAGATGCAGGTCAAGCTCGACGGGATCGAGGTTGAAGGCACAGCCGGCGGCGGGCTGGTAAAGGTGCGCGCCAGCGCCAAGGGCCGCATTCTGGGCGTCAGCATCGACGACAGCCTGATGAACCCCGATGACAAACAGATCGTCGAAGACCTCGTCGCCGCCGCCTTCAACGACGCGCGCGACCGGGCTGACCGGGTATCGAATGAACACATGCAGGAGATGCAGGGTTCGATGGGCCTCCCGCCGGGGTTCAACCTGCCGGGGCTGGGGTAAACCATTGCGGGGAAGCGCAAGGCTGCTGCAAAAACGGCGGTCCTCGGCGGCTCGCAACCAAAGCGCCGGCGTTCAACCTGCCGGGGTTAGGCTGACCGGCGGCGCCCGAATGTCGGTTTCGCAGGGTGCGCAGGAACCGGCGCGCGGGGCCGTTCGACGGGATCGGCCTGACCGGCTTTTCGTTGCTCCATAAAGTGTGCGAAGGCGGCATCGGGATCGAACCCGTTGGCTGGTTCGATCCCGGCGGCATGATCGGCCGGTTGGTGCGCATCAGCTTTTCGTGATGTCCGTCGCCGGTCAAATGCACCGGACCACAGCGCGGCGATTCCGCTGCGAAAACCCCTCCATAAACAATACTGCCCGCCCAGCAACACGATCAGGGCGGGAAGATACAGCGACAGGCGCGTGGCCGGATCGGATCCGGGGTCGCCCAGGTTTTCGAGCGCAGCAGCGAACCCTGTCAGGGCGAATCCGCAAACAATCCAAGCAATCGGTTTCATCGCCTGCCTCTTCCGTTTGACGGGAGAGGTTAAAGCCAGAGGGTTAACGCTTTCCCTCATGTTCCACAGCCTAGCAGCTTTCCGCCATTGCGGCCCGGCCCCCCGCCACCCATATTCGCTGCAAAGGCAGGCCCAAATGGCCGCCGTGGACACAAAAACATGACCCAGACTTTCCCTCTCCTGCCCCTGCGCGACATTGTCGTTTTCCCCGGCATGGTGGTGCCGCTGTTCGTCGGCCGCGACAAATCGGTGGCCGCGCTCGAAGCCGCGATGGCTGCCTCCAAGGACATCGTCCTGATTGCTCAGCTCGATCCGGGCTGCGATGATCCCGAAGGCGATGATCTGTATGATATCGGCGTGATCGCGCAGGTCTTGCAACTGCTGAAACTGCCCGATGGCACCGTGCGCGTGCTGGTCGAAGGCAAGACCCGTGCAAAGCTCAGCGCACTGGTCGATGAAGGTTCGCACGTGCTCGCCGAAGTCGACCTGATCGAACCCGAAACCGTGTCCGGCAGCGAAGTCACCGCGCTGATGCGGCAGGTGGTTGAACAGTTCGGCGAATATGTGAAGCTCAACAAGAAGCTGGGCGAGGATGCCGGGATCGATCTGAGTGATGTCGATGATGCCGGGCAGCTGGCTGATACCATCGCAGCTGCGATCAGCGCCAGGGTTTCCGACAAGCAATCGCTGCTGACCGAAACCAGCCCGCTGAAACGGCTCGAACTTGTCATGGCCTTCATGGAAGGCGAATTGTCCGTCTTGCAGGTCGAACGCCGCATCCGCGGGCGCGTTAAACGCCAGATGGAAAAGACCCAGCGCGAATATTACCTCAATGAACAATTGAAGGCGATCCAGTTTGAGTTGGGCGGCGGGGACGGCGAGGACGGCAATGAAATCGCCGAACTGACCGAGAAGATCGCAAAGACCAAGCTTTCCAGCGAAGCCAGGGCCAAGGCGCTGGCCGAGCTGAAAAAGCTGCGCGCAATGCAGCCGATGAGCGCCGAAGCGACCGTGATCCGCAATTATCTCGACGTGCTGCTCGGCCTGCCGTGGGGCAGGAAATCAAAGCTGAAGAAAGACATCGCCAAGGCGCAGGAGGTGCTCGATGCCGATCACTATGCGCTGGAAAAGGTCAAGGACCGGATCGTCGAATACCTCGCGGTTCAGGCGCGCACCAACAAGCTGAAAGGCCCGATCCTGTGCCTTGTCGGCCCGCCGGGCGTGGGCAAGACTTCGCTGGGCAAATCGATTGCCAGGGCGACGGGGCGGGAATTCGTGCGCCAGTCGCTGGGCGGGGTGCGTGACGAGGCAGAAATTCGCGGCCACCGGCGCACCTATATCGGATCAATGCCGGGCAAGATCGTCGCCAACCTGAAAAAGGCCGGGACAAGCAATCCGCTGTTCCTGCTCGATGAGATCGACAAGCTCGGACAGGATTTCCGCGGCGATCCGGCCTCGGCGCTGCTCGAAGTGCTCGACCCCGAACAGAACGCCAGGTTCCAGGATCACTATCTCGAACTTGATCTTGATCTCAGCGACGTCATGTTCGTCTGCACCGCGAACAGCCTCAATCTGCCGCAGGCGCTGCTCGACCGGATGGAGATCATCCGGCTGGAAGGCTATACCGAAGACGAAAAGGTCGAGATTGCGCAGCGCCACCTGATCGCCAAACAGATTGACGCGCATGGGCTGAAGAAAGGCGAATTCACCCTTGAGGAAAGCGCGCTGCGCGACCTCATCCGTTTCTACACCCGCGAGGCGGGCGTGCGCACACTCGAACGCGAAATCGCCAAGCTGTGCCGTAAAAGCCTGCGCCGCATCCTTGAAAAGAAAGCTGCCAGCGTAACCATCACGCCTGAAAACCTCGGCGAATTTTCTGGCGTGCGCAAGTTCAAGCACGGGATGGGCGAAGACGAACCGCAGGTTGGCGCTGTGACGGGACTGGCGTGGACATCGGTGGGCGGCGAATTGCTGACCATCGAAAGCGTCACCACGCCGGGCAAGGGTGAGGTCAAGACCACGGGAAAACTCGGCCAGGTGATGAATGAAAGCGTCTCGGCGGCATTCAGCTTCGTCAAGGCGCGCGCGCCGGCCTATGGGATCAAGCCGAGCCTGTTTCAGCGCCGCAATGTCCACATCCACCTGCCCGAAGGCGCGGTGCCCAAGGATGGGCCGAGCGCCGGGGTCGGCATGGTCACATCGATCGTCTCGACGCTGACCGGCATCGCGGTGCGCCCCGATGTCGCGATGACCGGCGAGGTGACGCTGCGTGGACGGGTGCTGGCGATTGGCGGATTGAAGGAAAAGCTGCTCGCGGCGCTGCGCGGCGGGATCAAGATCGTGCTTATCCCGGAAGAGAACGTCAAGGATCTCGCCGAAATCCCGGCCAACGTGAAAGCGGGGCTGGAAATCATTCCTGTAAGCCACGTTGACGAGGTTCTGGCGCTCGCGCTGGTGGAAGCCCCGGTGGCGATCGAGTGGACCGAGGCGGATGACCTGGCAAGCCAGCCGGGCGCTGTTAGCGCAGGCACAAATATACCCGCTCCGGACGTGCCAACCGCGCATTGATCCTGATGGTTCAGCCGCAATCAAAAGAGTCCGGCTTTTGCGGGGTCTGTCGCCTTGGCCCATTTGCCTTTGACAGGCCTTGCAAAACAGTCTCAATTTGCGCGCTTTGAAATTAGCGATTCCCAGCTATTCCGGATTATCCAAAAACTAGGGGGTTCCCATATGAACAAGAACGACCTTATCGGCGCTGTTGCTGAAGCAAGCGGTCTTTCCAAAAGCGATGCTTCCAATGCCGTCGAAAGCGTATTCGGTACGATTACCAAGGCACTTTCCGGGGGCGGTGAAGTGCGGCTGGTTGGCTTTGGCACCTTTTCGGTCGCCAAGCGCAAGGCATCGATGGGGCGCAATCCGCGCACGGGCGAGCCAATGCCGATCAAGGCTTCGACCCAGCCCAAGTTCAAGGCTGGCAAGGGGCTGAAGGACGCGGTCAACTGATCGCGCAGGCATCCTGCTTGCATTCTGATTGAACGGTCAGCAGGGGTGCCAGCCCCTGCGGCACACCACATTGCCAGCAGGGGCAGAAAACCCCGTCAGCCGTTAGCGCTGGCGGGGTTTTGTGCTGGCGAACCGCCGAATCAGCGCGTGGCGGCGATCAGAGCGGTGGGGGCCTTGGTGGTGCGCGCGGTGATGTGCCAGGTCAGCACGCTGCTCCCGTCGGTTGAGGCATCGGGGCCTTCGTCGGTATTGTTGGCCAGAATGCGCATTCCCGGCGCGGCGCGCAAGGTAAAGGTGCCGTCAATTACCGGGAAGCCCGCCATTGGCCCGGTGTCCTCACCGGCGTCATCCGTGCCATCTCTGGCTCCCAGCGCAGCCAGCCCGGCGAGCGAACCCATGCCCATCATCCCGCCCATTCCGGTTTCGGCATTCTGCGCGGCAAAGCCGGGCGCATTGATCCGTACCTGACCGCCCTTGCGCTGGATCATCTGGACAAAGGGATTGGTCGAGGGAAAACCCTCGATCATCGGGAACAGGAAATCATGCCCCAGCGTGCCCGACACGCGGTAGCTGATGTCGAACAGCCCGTCGCCCTTGTGGACCACGCGGTCCCAGCCTTTCTGGCGCTTCAGCAGCGCGACCAGTTCCTCTGCTGCCTTGGGGTCGGAGGGATCGATTCCGCCCATCAGCGCCGCCATCTGCCTGGCTTCATTCATTTGTCGCTCGGCACGTTCCTGCGCTGCGGCTTGCCACTCCTCGCGCTGAACGGCTTCTTCTTCAGCCGAACAATCGCGGCTTTCATAGGTTTCATCGTCATAGCAACTCGCGGCGAAGGCATCGCCGCTTGCAGCGTCCATCTGCGCCAGCTTTGACAGGCTGAGGAAGAAGATTTCGCCGTCATAGCTGAATGTGAAACTGTCCGGCCCGGTCAGCGCCAGTTCGGATGTGAACTTGCCCGGTGTCATGAAGCAGCCCGTCAATGCGAGCGCAAACCCCGCCAGCACGGCTGTGGTGCGCGCGCCGATGCTTGAAAATATGGTCATGGCAGTAGTCGTCCCCTCATTGGCGCTAAGCGCATTTCCCCTGCGCAGCTGTTAACCGCGGGTGGCCGCCGCATAAAGCGCAATCGCCGCGGCGTTTGAGACATTGAGGCTTTCAATCGCGGACGAAATCGGAAGGCGCGCCAGTGCATCACAATGCGCCGCGATATTTTGGCGCAGGCCTTCGCCTTCGGCTCCCAGCACAATCACCAGCGGCCCGGTGGGCATGGTGTCGGCCAGCACTGCCTCGGCCTCTCCGGCGAGGCCAATCCGCCAATATCCCGCCTCGGCCAGTTCATCGAGCGCGCGGGCAAGATTTACGACCCGCACCCACGGAACGCTCTCCAGCGCGCCCGATGCCGATTTGGCGACCACGCCGCCTTCGGGCGGGGCGTGGCGATCCTGCGTAACGATCGCGGCAGCACCAAATGCCGCGGCTGAACGCAAAATCGCGCCGACATTATGCGGATCGGTGACCTGATCGAGCACGACGATCGGCCGATCAGCCTCTCCCAAGGCGACTTCATCAAGGAACCGGTCTTCGAGCGGTGCGCATTCGAGCACCAGCCCCTGATGCGGGGCATCCTTGGCGACCAGCCGTGCCAGATCGGCAACATCGGCATATTCGACCGGGAAGCCCTCCGGCAGTTCGCCATCAAGGCTGTCGATCCCCTCGCGCGTTGCCCACAGCTTGCTGTGCTGGCGTTCTGGGTTTTTCAAGGCTGCCTCAACTGCGTGGCGGCCCCACAGGCGCACCTGCCCGGTTCCGGCCCGGCCCGAACCGCGCCCGCCTTTCATCCGGCCTGCGCGGCCTCTCAGGGCGCGTTTGCGTTCTACCTTGGCCATCTTTGTTCCTTGCTCGCGGTGTTGAGTGCGCTCCCCTGCCAGCAGGGCCATTGACAGGCAAGCACCGCTTCGCCAAAGAGCCGCCTCTCGGCAACGGGCCCGGTTCGGGCCTGGCCATTTTCAGAGCGCAATCGCACTCAGAAACGCCCGTGTGTGGACAGGTGGCCGAGTGGTTAAAGGCAGCAGACTGTAAATCTGCCCGCGCAAGCGTACGCTGGTTCGAATCCAGCCCTGTCCACCAATTCCTTTTCCGCAAGCTTCCACAAAACCCCATAGAAATCCCCGTTTTCCTAGGGTAATCTGCCCTTATCAGTCCGCAAATGACCGCTCCCGTTTGCCGGCAGCCGGAGCCTAGTGTGGGGACGGTGTGGGGACAGAAGTGACCGTCCCCACATTTTGGATTTGGCTGTTGGCCTCTGAAAGTGTGGGGACGAAAATGGGCAATCTCACGGCAATGGCGGTCAAGGCCGCGCTCGCGAATCCGGGAACCTATCAGGACGGCGACGGGCTTTTCCTGAAAGTGAAGAAGTCTGGCGGCGCTTCGTGGATCGTGCGAGTCCAGCGCGACGGAAAACGTCAGGACATCGGGCTGGGGAGCGCGAAGCTTGTGACGTTGGCCGAAGCTCGCCAGAAAGCTCAGGAAGTTCGCAAGGCGACGAGGGTCGAGCGGCGCGACGTTCTGGCAGAGCGTAAGGACGAGGCTGCCGCGAAGGTCACTTTCCGTCAGGCCGCGCTCCAGTATCACTCCGAGAACGAGGCGGGCTGGAAAAGCACGGTCTACGCGCGCCAGTGGCTCGCCACTCTGGAAAACTACGCCTTCAAGAAACTGGGCGACATGCCGACCGGAAGCATCACCAGCGCCGACATCATCAGCGTGCTGACACCGATCTGGCAGGAAATCCCCGAAACCGCCCGCCAGGTGCGCAACCGGATTTGCACCGTGCTCGATTATTCCCATGCCAAGGGCTGGCGCTCGCGCGAGGCCCCATCGGGCAACGGCAGCCTGAAAGCGGGCAGGGGCCTTCCGCGACAGGTGAAGCAGGCGAACAACCGCAAGGCCATGCCCTATGTCGCGATA
>JBGSKN010000050.1:0-10058 GCA_041741215.1 Erythrobacter sp.
GCCACCTCCATGTCGCGCGGGCGCGCCTCCATATTGCGCAGCCGCAGCGTGTAGGCGTTGCGCACCGATCCATCCTTCATCAGCATGAACGGCGGGTTGCGATCGGGCGAGACCGTCAGATCGGTATGGGTGCGGGCGCCGAGCATGAACAGCAGCCCTGCGCCAATCGCCGCCCACACGCCGAAATAGATGAAGATGCGCGGGCGCAGCAACGCTTTCCATGCAGGCGTAGCAGGCGCGCCCGCCGCTTCGGCCTCGCATTGTTCCAGCGTGGCATAATCGATCAGCCCGCGCGGGCGGCCGATATCCTTCATCACCTTGTCGCAGGCATCGATGCACAGCGCGCAGGTGCTGCAGCCGATCTGCTGGCCTTCGCGGATGTCGATCCCGGTGGGGCAGACCGCGACGCATTGCAGGCAATCGACGCAGTCACCGAACTGATCGGGGGTCTTGGCCGCTTTCTTGACGCTGCCACGCGGTTCGCCGCGCCAGTCCTTGTAAGTGACGATCAGCGATTTTTCATCGAGCATCGCGGTCTGGATGCGCGGCCAGGGGCACATGTAGACGCACACCTGTTCGCGCATGAAACCGCCCAGCCAGAAGGTGGTGCCGGTCAGGATTGCCACGGTAGCATAGGCAACCGTTGCCGCTTCGCCGCGCCAGAAATCATAGGTGAGGGTGGGCGCATCGGCGAAATACATGATCCACGCGCCGCCGGTCCAGAAGCTGATCAGCAGATAGACGCCCCACTTGGCGGTGCGGCGCGAGATTTTGGATGCTGTCCACGGTGCCTTGTCGAGCCGCGCGCGGGCGTTGCGATCGCCGTCGAACAGGCGGTCGATATGCTGGAACAGGTCGGTCCACACCGTCTGCGGGCAGGCATAACCGCACCATGCGCGCCCGACTGCGGTGGTGACGAGGAACAGCCCGATCCCCGCCATGATCAGCAGGCCCGCGACAAAGTAGAACTCGTGCGGCCAGATTTCGATATCGAACATGTAAAAGCGGCGGTGGGCAAGATCGATCAGCACCGCCTGATCGGGCGCATAAGGCCCGCGATCCCAGCGGATCCACGGGGTGATGTAATAGATCGCCAGCGTGATCGCCATCACCAGCCATTTGAACCGCCGGAACGGGCCGTCGATCCGCTTGTTATGGACGGTCTTGCCCTTTTCATACAGCTCGAACTTCGCCGCGCCAGCGGGGGCGCCAGGGGACGGCTGCGGCGCGGCAGAGCCGAGCGCGCCGCTCCAGTCGCGGGGTTCGCCCGCTTGTGGATTGGCGCGCTCAGGCTCCTTTGGATCAGCCACCGGTTTCGGCTTTCGCCTGCTGCGCGATATCGGTTGCAGGTTCAGCCGCCGGGGCAGCCTGCTGACCGCCGCCGCGCGAATGCACATAGGCGGCCAGCATCTTGATCGTCACCGGATCGAGCCGGTCTTTCCATCCCGGCATCACGCCGTGACGCGGGGCGAGGATCTGCGTCTTTACCACCGCTTCGCTGTCGCCATAAAGCCAGATCGCGTCATTCAGCGCAGGCGCGCCCATGTCGGGCAAGCCGGCACCCGCCGCGCCGTGGCAGGCGGCGCAATTTTCGCCGAAGAGCGCCGCGCCAGCGGCATTCGGCCTGGCCTTGCCGCTCAATGAAAGGACATGGCTGGTCAGCGCGGCCACCTGGCCGGAATCGAACATCCCTGCAAACGCGGGCATGACATTCATCCGGGTCGCGTCCGAACCTTCCCAGCGGATGCCGTGGGTAAGGGTGCGCTCGATCTCGGTCAAAGTGCCGCCCCAGATCCAGTCATTATCATTGAGGTTGGGGTAGCCATATTCCTGATACCCCGCCGCGCCCGCGCCGTGGCATTGCACGCAATTGACCTTGAACGCGGCAGCCCCGCCGGAAATCGCGGCCTGCATCAATTCGGGCGAGGCGGGCAGCGCTTCGATATCGGTCGCGGCGATCTGCGCGATCACGCCCTGGCGCGCGGCATCTGCGGCGCTCATTTCTTTCGCCAGATCGCCCCGGCTTGACCAGCCGAGCGTGCCTGCGGTCGCCTTGTCGATCAGCGGCCAGGCGGGATAGAGCACGACATAGACCAGCGACCATGCAATCGTGACGTAGAACGTCCACAGCCACCAGCGCGGCAGCGGGGTGTTGAGTTCCTCGATCCCGTCCCATTCATGGCCGACGGTTTCGGTGCCGGTGGGCGCGTCGATGTGTTTATTGGCCATCATCGTCATCCTTGAAAATCGAGTGCTTTGCCGCCTCCACATGGCCCTTTGCCCCGGGGCGGAAGTGCCACAGGCACAGCGTCAGATAGAGCGCGAAGATCAACGCCAGCCCGATGGAATCGGCGAAGTGGCGCAGGATTTCGTAAAACGTCATCGCCCTTTCTCCCCGGCCAGTTCCTCTTGCGCAGCGGCGCCATTTACATCGACCAGCGTGCCGAGCATCTGGAGATAGGCGACCAGCGCATCCATTTCGGTAACGCGGGCGGGATCGCCGTCGAAATCGCGGATCTGCGCCTTGGGATAGCGCGCCGCCAGATCGCCCGCGTCGGCATCGGGGTTGGCCTGAGCCATCAGATCAGCCTTGGCCTGCGCGATGTCGGTATCGGAGTAAGGCACGCCCACCTGCCGCAGCGCGGTAAGGTTCGCCGCCGGGTCGGGCACCTTCAGCGCCGTATCCGCCAGAAAGCTGTAATTGGGCATGATGCTTTCCGGCACAACCGAACGCGGCGCTTTCAGATGCTGGACGTGCCAATCATCCGAATAACGCCCGCCCACGCGCGCCAGATCCGGCCCGGTGCGTTTCGATCCCCACTGGAAGGGGTGATCATACATCGATTCCGCCGCCAGGCTGTAATGGCCATAGCGTTCCACCTCGTCCCTGAAAGGCCGGATCATCTGGCTGTGACAGGTGTAACAGCCTTCGCGGATGTAGATATCGCGCCCCGCCTGTTCGAGCGGGGTATAGGGACGCATCCCGTCCACCTTCTCGATCGTGTTGTCGATCCAGAACACCGGCGCGATTTCCACGATCCCGCCGATGGCGACGACCACAAAGGTCGCCGCAGCCAGCAGGGTGACGTTCTTTTCCAGCCGCTTGTGGCCTTCGAAGACATCGCTGTGTTGTGCATTCTTGCTCATGTTCGCGTTCCTTGGCCCAGCGCTATTCAGCGGGCTGCACGGAGAGAGGGCGGTCGGCGGCTTCATCATGTGCGGTGTCGCCCATCGGGGCTTCGACGCGCTGATGGCCGGCAATCGTCATCCAGATGTTGTAAGCCATGATGACAGCCCCAGCGAGATACATCAGCCCGCCCACGGCGCGCAGGATGAACATCGGATGCAGCGCCGTAACCGTATCGATGAAGCTGTTCACCAGATAGCCGTCAGACACGTATTCGCGCCACATCAGGCCCTGCGTGATCCCGGCGACCCACATCGACGAGGCGTAGAACACGATCCCCAGCGTCGCGAGCCAGAAGTGCCAGTTGATCATCCGCAGGCTATATAGTCGCGGCTTGTTCCACAGGCGCGGCACAAGGAAATAGACGCAGGCGAAGGTGATCATCCCGTTCCATCCCAGCGCGCCCGAATGGACGTGGCCGATGGTCCAGTCGGTATAGTGCGACAGGCTGTTGACCGCCTTGATCGACAGCATCGGGCCTTCAAACGTGCTCATCCCGTAGAACGCCAGCGCCAGCACCATCATCCGGATGATCGGATCGGTGCGCACCTTGTCCCACGCGCCGTTGAGCGTCATCAGCCCGTTGATCATCCCGCCCCAGCTGGGCATCCACAGCATGATCGAAAACACCATGCCCAGCGTCTGCGCCCAATCGGGCAGGGCGGTGTAATGCAGGTGGTGCGGCCCGGCCCAGATAGAGAGGTAGATCAGCGACCAGCAGTGGATGATCGACAGGCGGTAGGAATAGACCGGCCGCCCGGCCTGCTTGGGCACGAAATAATACATCATGGCGAGGAAGCCCGCGGTGAGGAAGAAACCCACCGCGTTGTGGCCATACCACCACTGGGTCAACGCATCCTGCACCCCGGCAAAGGCGGAATAGCTTTTGGCGCCGAGGAAGCTGACCGGGATCGCCAGATTATTGACCACGTGCAGCATCGCGATGGTCACGATGAAGGCGAGGTAGAACCAGTTGGCGACATAGATATGCGGTTCATGGCGGCGCACCAGCGTGCCGACAAACACCGCGAGATAGGCCAGCCACACGATCGTCAGCCACAGATCAACATACCATTCGGGCTCGGCATATTCTTTCGACTGGGTAATGCCGAGCAGATAGCCGGTTGCCGCCAGCACGATGAACAGCTGATACCCCCAGAACACGAACCGGGCCATTCCGGGAAAGGCCAGCGTGGTGCGGCAGGTGCGCTGCACGACGTAGAAACTCGTCGCGATCAGGGCATTGCCGCCGAATGCGAAAATAACCGCGCTCGTATGCAGCGGGCGCACTCGGCCGAAATTGAGATAAGGTTCAAGGTTCAGTTGCGGAAACGCCAGCTGCGCCGCGATGAACACCCCCGCCAGCAATCCTGCCAGCCCCCAGAACATCGTCGCAATCACTCCCCAGCGGATCACGTCATCGTAATAACGCGATGGGCCGGGGGGCATTTTGAAGATGCTCTGCGCACGCGCGAGCGGATCATAACTGCGCAGCGTGGCGATGATCACGATCACCGCCGCCAGGGCGATAATCCCCATATGGATCGCAAACCCACTATCCGGGGTCAGCGCAATAGCGATAATGGTCAGAAGCAGGACAAACGCCCAGACCCCCAGCCGCCGTACGACTGCTTCCATGTTGAATAATCCCTTTCGTCGGCCCGCTGTTTAGCGGGCTGCCCCAGTTGCGTTGTTGATACAGATCAAATTTGATCGGGTTTTTCGGGTGATATTCCTGTGCCCGGATTGTGGCGTCCGGCGATTTTGGCGAGCGCGGTGACATCGCACAAGCAAATTCCTGATCGGCCTTCGGTTTCCACCAGACCAGCCTCGCGCAGTTCGGTCAACTGGCGGCTGACCGTTTCGATGGTGAGGCCGAGGCTGTCGCCAATGTCCCGGCGGCTCATCGGCAAGGTGAAGGCGCATTGGCCCGACGTGCAACCGGTCAGCCGCTCGGCCATCGAGACAAGGAAATCGGCAATCCGTTGCTGCGCGGATTTGTGCCCCATCTGCATCATCCGCGTGCGGCTGCGGTGCAGCGCCTGCAAACTGCGCGTCAGCACCGATCGCAGCACTGCCGGATCGGCTTGCGCGATGTCGAGGAAGCGGTCGGCGGGAAAGACCACCAGATCGCATCCGGTAAGCGCCACCAGCCGGAAATCGCCCCAGGATTCACCGGCGCACTGGCGCAGCACCGAAACCATATCGCCGCCGAAATGGAATGCCAGCACCTGATTGATTGGCGATTCGGCCCCTGATGGCGCAACCAGTTTTGCGCATCCGTTGGCGATATAGACCAGCCGGTCATCGCGCGGATCGGGGGCGAGCTGTTCGCCCTTGGCCAGATGCGCGAATGTGCCGATGGCGCACAGCTGGTCAGCGGTGGCGGCACCCCCCGTTCCCTTTGGCAAGGCAGCGCGGAATGCGGCCAAGCCAGCGCCCAGATCAAAGCGCGCGGATGAAGGGCTGATTGTCGCCATGGTGGTGTTGCAATGCCTTCGTGATCTGTGAACGTCTTTGATCCGGATCAATGAACGCAAGGGCAAACGCGTTCTATCGGGCGGCCACAGGCAGCAACCATCCTGGGCCGCGCAAGGCGACCGCTGCTGCTGGACGAAGGACACAAAATGAAGACTATTCTGATGCTTGCCAGCGCCGCGATGGCGTTTGCTGCCACGCCCGCGATGGCGCAGGATGAAACTGACCGTACGGGCGATATCCAGTTCAAGCTGCTGGGCACCGCCGTGCTGCCCGATGGCAAGATCACTGACATCAACGTCAACCTGCCGGGCCTGCCTGCCACCACGCAGACCAGGGCGAATGACAACATCACGCCGACCATCGCGGTCGAATGGTTCGTGACCAACAATATCTCGATCGAAACCATCGCCGGGATGACCCAGCATGATGTCGATGTCACCGCTGGCTTGCCGGTCGGCGCGGAGCTGGTATCGAATGCCAAGCTGATCCCGGCGACGGTGACCGCCAAGTATCACTTCGATCTGGGAGCGCTGAAGCCTTATGTCGGGGCCGGGACGTCCTATTTTCTGTGGGTGAACGATGATCCGGGCGCGGCGACTTTGCCACTGGGCGTGACCAAAAACACCCTGTCGAACGAACTCGGCATCGCGTTGCAGGCCGGGTTTGATGTGCCGGTGAACGATACCGGCCTGGGTCTGACCGTAGATGTGAAGCGTTACTTCATCGACACCACCGCGCGCTGGTTTGCCGGCAACACGCTGGCGATCGAAACCGAACACAAGCTTGATCCGTGGGTGATCAGCGCGGGCGTCGCCTACCGCTTCTGATCCTGATCGGGATGAACGAAAGCCCCGTCAGCCGATGCGCTGGCGGGGTTTTTGCTTGGCCGGGCCAGACCCGCCTTAGGCCGCGCCAGGCCCCTCTTAGGCTGCGCCAGGCTGGCCTTAGGCCAATGTTTCGCGTGGAAGCGAAGCTGTGCCGCGGGCACAAACATTGCGCCCGGATGGCGGTGCCGGATGCGCTGGCCGCGCAAAAAAGTGTAAGGTCTTTGTCTGAGCGCGCGGCGCGTGTAGCCTGCCGCAAACCAGCGTTCAGAACAGAGAGAATCGCCATGACTCCGATCGTCAAACGGCCCGATCCGCACAGCCCGACCCATTGCCTGCCCGAACAATATGCCGAAATGTATCGCCGTTCGGTCGAAACGCCGGACGCGTTCTGGCTCGAACAGGCGGCGCGGCTCGATTGGGTTCGCGCGCCCGCCAAAGGCGGCGAATGGGCCTATAGCCCGGTCGGCATAAGCTGGTTTGATGATGGCAGCCTGAACCTGTGCCACAACGCGGTCGATCGCCATCTGGTGCAGCACGCAGACCGCACCGCGCTGATATTCGAACCCGATGATCCCGCCTCGCCCGGCCGCAGCCTGACCTATGGCGAACTCTACCGCGAAGTGGTGCAGATGGCCAACGCGCTGAAGAAACTCGGGGTGAAAAAGGGCGACCGGGTGACGCTCTATATGCCGATGATCGTCGAAGGCGTCACCGCGATGCTCGCCTGCGCGCGGCTGGGCGCGGTGCATTCGGTGGTGTTCGGCGGGTTCTCTCCCGAGGCGCTCGCGGGGCGGATCGAGGATTGCGGCAGCCGCTTTATCGTCACCGCCGATGAAGGCCTGCGCGGCGGTAAACGGGTGCCGTTGAAAGCCAATGTCGATGCGGCCTTGCGCCTTTCCGCGCACGCCGCCCCCGTCGACGCGGTGCTGGTCATCCGCCACACCGGCGGCGATATCGCGATGCAGGAAGGCCGCGACCACTGGCTTGGATCACTCGCCAGCGACGATGATTGCCCCTGCGAAGTGATGGGCGCGGAAGACCCGCTGTTCATCCTCTACACCTCAGGTTCGACCGGCAAGCCCAAGGGCGTGCTCCACACCACCGGCGGATACGGGGTGTGGACGGCGGCGACGTTTCAATACGTCTTCGATTACCAGCCGGGCGAGGTGTTCTGGTGCACCGCCGATATCGGCTGGGTGACGGGGCATTCCTATGTCGTTTACGGCCCGCTGATCAACGCGGCGACAGCGGTGGTGTTTGAAGGCGTGCCCAATCACCCCGATCACGGGCGGTTCTGGGATGTGGTGGACAAGCACAGGGTCAACATCATCTACACCGCGCCCACCGCCATCCGCGCGCTGATGCGCGAAGGCGATGGCTACGTCACCAGCCGCAGCCGCGCCTCGCTCCGCCTGCTCGGCTCTGTCGGCGAGCCGATCAATCCCGAAGCCTGGCGCTGGTATTTCGATGTCGTGGGGGAGGGCCGCTGCCCGATCGTCGACACCTGGTGGCAGACCGAAACCGGCGGCACCATGATCACCACGCTTCCCGGCGCGCATGATATGAAACCGGGCAGCGCAGGCCTGCCGTTCTTCGGCGTCCGCCCGCAACTGGTCGATAATGAAGGCAAGGTGCAAGACGGCGTGGCCGAGGGCAACCTCACCATCACGCATAGCTGGCCGGGGCAGGCACGCACGATCTACGGCGATCATGATCGCTTTGTGCAGACCTATTTCAGCACCTATGCGGGCCAGTATTTCACCGGTGACGGGTGCAAGCGCGATGCGGACGGATATTACTGGATCACCGGGCGGGTCGATGATGTCATCAACGTCTCCGGCCACCGCATGGGCACCGCCGAGGTGGAAAGCGCGCTGGTGCTCCACCCCAAGGTGGCCGAGGCGGCGGTGGTCGGATATCCGCACGATATCAAGGGGCAGGGCATCTATTGCTACGTCACTCTGATGGAAGGCGAGGAAGGATCAGACGCGCTGCTGGCCGAATTGAAAGCGCAGGTTCGCAAGGAAATCGGCCCCGTCGCCACGCCCGATGTGATCCACTTTACCGACGGCCTGCCCAAAACCCGCAGCGGCAAGATCATGCGCCGCATCCTGCGCAAGATCGCCGAGAACGACTTCGGCGCGCTGGGCGATACATCGACGCTGGCCGATCCCTCGCTGGTCGAACGGCTGATCGAAGGGCGGCAGAACCGGTAACACGCGGGGGATTGGCGGCGGCTACAGGTCCAGCCCGATCTGCTTGTCGCCATCCCCCTTGGCCGCAGCGCTTTTCACCGCATCCTTGCGCCCCATCGGCAGATCGAGCCGGACGCCGAGGCGGGCGGGGCTGTCGAACAGTTCGGCCACCGTCACCACCTGCAACCGGTCATCCTCGCGGTTGAGCAGCGGGTGTTTGAACTTGCCCGCCGCCGCAATTTCATCGCGCATCGGCTTGGTCGGCAGGCCGGTGCAGATGAGGAAGCCGAACTCGGCCTTTTCGCGCAATCGGTCGCTGTTCAGCGTGGCGAGATCGGCGCGGGTGCCGGGGCGGCTTTTGACCTGGAAGATCGCCTTTCCGTTGGCATCGGAATCGAGCAGGAAATAGGCGATCCCGTCAATCCCGCCATCGGCGCCCTTCTTCTCGTTGATCCGCGCCTGATTGCGCGAGAAGGTGAGGATGGCCCATTTCTCGAACTCCTTGCGGGTCTTGTCGTCCTTGCGGTTGGCCAGCGCCATCGCGCTTTCAAGATCGCGCGGCACCCCGTCGAGCAGGATATTGGCTTCGATGGCGGGCCATTCATCGGGGTAACGATCCGCCAGCCGTTTGAGGATCAGCGCAATCGACTGATAGGTGATGTCGATCCCGATCCAGCGCCGATTGAGCCGCTGCGCCACCGCCACCGTGGTGCCGCAGCCGCAATAGGCATCGAGCACGGTATCGCCTTCGTTGGACGAAGCCTTGATGATCCGTTCGAGCAGGGCTTCGGGCTTCTGGGTGGGGTAGCCGAGTTTCTCGTCACCTTGGGCTGGCGGTATATCTTCCCAGAAGTTCGAGAGATTCACGCCGACAAAATCGCGCAGGTATTTCCGACGTTCCAACCGCCCGTCGGATCGGATGACGATATTGCCCTTCTGATATTCCTCCTCGAGGCGGTCTTTGCTCAAGACCCAACCGGCTGGTGTCTTATTCTTGAATCCACGCCATTCGAAGCAAAGATTTGGCCTGAGACCAAGACCCATTGGTCTGAAAATGTGCGATGAGTCGTCGTAGTATCGCTCTCCCTTTTCGTCCGTCCGATTGAACTTCTCGTCGATCTCCTGGTCGCTAAGCGTGCGATATGGATTGAAGAAATATGTTCGTGATTTCGCGTAAAAAAGCATAACGTCGGTATTTGACCCGAACCTGCGTTTTTCGTGCTGGGAACCTTTTCCAGCCCCCGGATCAGTTCCACCGTCTGCTCGGTCCAGCGCGTTTCGCCCGCCTTGGGGGCGAGCCGGTCCAGATCGAGGATGTAGTCCAGCCCGTCTGCCGCCTCATCCCCCCAGTTCCACGTATCGACAAAG
>JBGSKN010000051.1:0-2131 GCA_041741215.1 Erythrobacter sp.
ATCGCTCCGATCCGCCTCGCCACCCCCACCACCGACGCCGCGCGCCTGCCGCAGGTGCTCGCCGGGTCGCAAGGGTTCCTCTATTACGTCTCGGTCGCGGGGATCACCGGCAAGCAGCAGGCCGCAATCGAGAGCATCGAGGCCAATGTCGCGCGCATCAAGCAATCGACCGACCTCCCCGTCGCAGTCGGCTTCGGCGTGCGCACGCCCCAACAGGCCGCCGCCATCGCCAGCGTGGCGGACGGCGTGGTGGTCGGCTCTGCATTGGTCGAAATCTGCGGCGAATATGGCGCCAAGGCTCCGGCCAAGCTAAGGGAACTGACGGCTGCGCTCGCCGAGGCCGTTCACAAGGCCCGTTAATGTCGTCATTGCGAGCGCAGCGTGGCAATCCAGAGCGTCACCCGCGCACCGCTCGTGATTGCTTCGTTGCTTCGTTCCTCGCAATGACGGGAAATTCAGATTAAGGACTTTGCATGAACTGGTTCACCCGCGTCCGCAATTCACTGGGCTTCTCGTCCGGGAAGAAAGCCACAGAGAAGGATCTGTGGATCAAATGCCCGTCGTGCCAGGAAATGCTGTTCGTGGCCGAATATGAAGGCAACCTCAGCGTCTGCCCGAAATGCGAACATCACGGGCGGATCGGGGCGGATGCGCGGCTTGCGCTGCTGCTCGATCCGGGGTTCGAGGTGCTGCCGCTGCCCAAGGTCACCGAAGACCCGCTGGGCTTCAAGGACACCAAGAAATACACCGACAGGCTGAAGGCCGCGCGCGCCGCCAACCCGCATGACGATGCCTTTGTCGTCGGTTCGGGCTCGATCGACACCCGCCCCGCCGTCGTCGGGGTGCAGGATTTCGCCTTCATGGGCGGATCGATGGGCATGGCCGTGGGGCAGGCCTTTTGCGAAGGCGCGCAAAAAGCGCTTGATCGCGGCTGCGCCTATATCGTTGTGACGGCGGCTGGCGGTGCGCGGATGCAGGAGGGGATCCTCTCGCTGATGCAGATGCCGCGCGCAACCGTGATGACCCGGCGGCTGAAACAGGCGGGCCTGCCCTATATCGTGGTGCTGACCGATCCCACCACCGGGGGCGTCACCGCAAGTTATGCGATGCTTGGCGATGTCCATATTGCCGAGCCGGGCGCGCTGATCGGCTTTGCCGGCCAGCGGGTGATCCAGGACACGATCCGCGAACAACTGCCCGAAGGTTTTCAGCGCGCCGAATATCTGCACAAGCACGGCATGGTGGACATGGTGGTGCCGCGCGCGGAGCTGAAGGCGGTTTTGGCGACGGTGCTGGATTATTTGCAGCCGGTGAAGGCGGCTTAACCCGCGCGCCCGGTGAAACCGCTCGATTTTGGCCGATCTGACGACCCTGAGGTGCAAGCGCAGCTTGACCGGCTGAGCGCGCTCAGCGTGCCGCAGGGGCGGCTGGGGCTGGAGATGATCGCTGCGCTGATGGAACGCCTCGGCAATCCGCAGCGCAAACTGCCACCAGTGTTCCATGTCGCGGGCACCAATGGCAAGGGATCGACCTGCGCTTTCCTGCGCGCGATGCTGGAGGCGCAAGGATACCGCGTCCACGTCACCACAAGCCCGCATCTGGTGCGCTATAATGAACGTATCCGGCTGGCGGGCGCGCTGATTTCTGACGCGGCGCTGGCTGCGGTGCTGGCCGAAGTGCTCGATACGGGCGAAGACCTCGCCCCCAGCTTCTTCGAAGTCACCATTGCCGCTGCCTTCCTCGCCTTCTCGCGCACGCCCGCCGATGCCTGCGTGGTCGAAGTCGGCATGGGCGGGCGGTTCGATGCGACCAATGTGCTGGAGCCGGACACGATTGCCGCCTGCGGGATCGCGGCGCTCGGCCTCGATCACGAACGCTTCCTGCTCGCGCCCGAGGACGGCGTGCCGCAGGAACCGATGGCCCGCATCGCGTTTGAAAAGACGGGAATCGCGAAAGCTGGCGTTCCGCTGGTGACACTGCCCCAGCCGGAACGGGAAATGGCGACGATCCGGGCGGTCGCGCAGGGCGTGGGCGCTCCGGTGATTGTCGCAAGGAATGCCCCCGATGTGCCGCTCGCGCTTTGCGGCGCGCACCAGCGGATTAACGCCGGGCTGGCGGCGGCGATGCTGCG
>JBGSKN010000052.1:0-1792 GCA_041741215.1 Erythrobacter sp.
TTCCGGCGCGCGGGCAAGGGCAGCGCCGCCTGATGCGCTGGCTCGATCACCGTGACCCTGTGCCCGATGCCCTGCGCGGCGCGGTGATTGCGCTGGGCAATTTCGACGGGTTCCACCTTGGCCATCAGGCGGTGGCGGGCGCCGCGATCCGCTGGGCGCAGGCAGAGGGCCGCCCCAGCATCATCGCCACTTTCGATCCGCATCCGGTCGAATTTTTCCGCCCCGATGTGCCGCCCTTCCGGCTGACGACGCTGGAACAGCGGCAGGAATTGTATCTGGCCGCAGGCGCAACCGCGATGCTGGTGTTCCATTTCGATGCCGATCTGGCGGGGACGAGCGCAGAGGATTTCATCCGCGCCATCCTGATCGACCGTTTCGGCGCGCATGGGGTGGTGACGGGGGGTGATTTCACCTTCGGCAAGGGGGCCAAGGGCAATGTCGCGTTGCTGCGCAGGCTCGGCGGCGAATTGGGTCTCACGTCGCGGGTGGTCGATCCGGTGGAAGACGGCGGAGAGGTCGTTTCATCCAGCAGCATCCGCACCGCGCTGCGCGATGGCGACCCGCAGCTGGCCGCGCAATGGCTAACCCGGCCTTTCGCGATTCGCGGGATTGTCGGGCACGGCGACAAGCGCGGGCGCACCATCGGCTATCCCACCGCCAACCTGTCGATCGATCCCTATCTGCGCCCGAAATACGGCATCTACGCCGTCACGGGCCGCATTCTGGCGACCGGAGAGGTGCTGAAAGGCGCGGCCAATATCGGCATCCGTCCGCAGTTTGAACCGCCCAAGGAGCTGCTTGAGCCGTATTTCTTCGATTTCTCCGGCGATCTCTACGGGCAGGAGATCGAAGTCGCGTTCCACCACTTCCTGCGCGGTGAGGCGAAGTTTGACAGTCTTGAAGCGCTGATGGCGCAGATGGACAAGGATTGCGAGCGGGCGAGGGTGTTGCTCTCTTCGTCATTGCGAGCGTAGCGAAGCAATCCAGAACGGGCCGCACAAAGCTCTGGATTGCCGCGGAGCCTGCGGCTCCTCGCAATGACGAGTATTTGCACTGGCGTGCCGAACCGCTAAGGCCCGCCGCACCATGAGCGACGACACCACCCAGCGCGGCCAAACCACAAAGGATTACCGGGACACGGTCTTCCTGCCAAAGACCGATTTCCCGATGAAGGCCGGACTCCCCGCCAAGGAGCCGGGCCTTGCCGCGCGCTGGGAACAGATCGGGCTGTATCGGGCGCTGCGCGATGCCCGCCGGGGCCGCGAGAAGTTCATCCTCCACGATGGCCCGCCCTATGCCAATGGCGACATGCATATCGGCCATGCGCTGAACCATATCCTCAAAGACATGGTCTGCCGCACCCAGAACCTCTTGGGCCGCGATGCGCCTTATGTGCCGGGCTGGGATTGCCACGGCTTGCCGATCGAATGGAAGGTCGAGGAAGCCTACCGCAAGGCCAAGAAGACCAAGCCCGTGCTCACCGGCGCGGGGCGCGACGAGGCGGCGGTCAAGGCGTTCCGCGACGAATGCCGCGCCTATGCGCAAGGCTGGGTCGATGTGCAGCGCGATCAGCTCAAACGCCTCGGCATCATGGGTGACTGGGATCACCCCTACCTCACCATGCAGAAAGAGAGCGAAGCGGTGATCGTCGCCGAACTGCTCAAGCTGGCCGAGGCGGGGAATGTCTATCGCGGATCGAAGCCGGTGATGTGGTCCCCGGTCGAACAGACCGCGCTGGCCGAGGCGGAGGTCGAGTACGAGGACATCACCTCGACCCAGATCGACGTGGCGT
>JBGSKN010000053.1:0-7710 GCA_041741215.1 Erythrobacter sp.
GGGGCGATGGAGGAGACGGCAATGCCGTTTCCCTACCCCACAATTATCGATCGCCCGATCGAATGTAACTATCACCGGATTTGTAGGGACACGGCACTGCCGTCTCCTGATTTTGGGTAATGGGTGAAATCGATCGGGCGATCGAATATAACGATCGCCCGATCGAATATAACCATCGCCCAACGGGGCGATGGAGGAGACGGCAGTGCCGTTTCCCTACCCCACAATTATCGATCGCCCGATCGAATGTAACTATCACCAAATTTGTAGGGACACGGCACTGCCGTCTCCTGATTTTGGGTAATGGGTGAAATTAACCGGATTGGACGATCGAATATAACCATCGCCCGGTGGGGCGATGGAGGACACGGCAATGCCGTTTCCCTACCCCACAATTATCGATCGCCCGATCGAATGTAACTATCACCCAATTTGTAGGGACACGGCACTGCCGTCTCCTGATTTTGGGTAATGGGTGAAATTAACCGGATTGGACGATCGAATATAACCATCGCCCGGCCAAGCGCCGCGCGCGCCAGTGCATAGCGGGGGATGCCCAGTCTTTCATTGCGCAGCGAAAAGGCAATGATTTCCCACGCCTGCCCTTCGTTCCCCAGAAGCGCGGAGGCGGGCACGCGCATATCGTCGAAAAACACTTCGTGGATATCGCCCTCGCCGATAATCGAAGGGATCTGGCGTACGGTGATGCCCGGCGTATCCATCGGCACCAGCAGGATCGAAATGCCCGCCTTGCGATCATCGCCGGTGCGCACCAGCAGAAAGCAGCTGTCCGCCAGCCCGGCGTAGCTGGTCCAGATCTTCTGTCCGTTGACGATGTAAACCTCGCCCTCTCGCACCGCTCTTGTGCGCAAGCTTGCGAGATCCGATCCGCTGCCCGGTTCGGAAAAACCCTGGCACCACAGCGCGCGGCCCTGCGCAATCGGCGGCAGATAGCGGGCCTGCTGATCGGGGCTGCCATATTGGATCAGCGTGGGGCCGATCCAGTTGACGTTCATATATTGCCCGCCGCGCGGTTCGCCTGCGATCCACATTTCTTCGGCCAGGATCGTCTGGTGCCACGGGTCCAGCCCCTGCCCGCCGATATCTTCGGGCCAATGGGGAATCAGCAGTTCTTCCTCAGCCAGCCTGCCGCAGAAACTCTCGGCGAATTTCGTCAGCGCGGGCGAGGCGGGGCCGTGTTGGGAAAAGCGTTCCCAATCTTCCGGCAGCGTGGCGGCGAGAAAATCCCTGATGCGCTGCCGGAAGGCCTGCTGCTCTGCTGTCCACGCAAAATCCATCGCCGGTCCCGCTCCGTCTGTGTTCTCCATCCATAATCGAGCGCCGCGAGGATGAAAGGGCACAGCCGCAGTCGACGCACGGTAACGCCACGGTGATGCCTTGCGCCGACCGGGCGCAGCAGCGTTGAAGCGGCGGGTGATCCGGCTAGACTGGCGGCGATTGAGGACGGGGATGTCAGGCGATGGCGCAGACGAGTGTGGGATTTATCGGCCTGGGCCTGATGGGGGCGCCGATTGCGCGCAGGCTGGCGCGGCAGGGCTTTGCGGTAACCGGTTGCGATATCTTTCCCGCCGCGCTGGAGGCTTTCGACGAGCCGGGAACGCTGCGCGAGGCGGATCCGGTGGAAGCGGCGCGCGGCAAGGATATCGTCGGCATCTGTGTGCGCACGGACGAACAATTGCGCGATCTTGCCGATGATGGCGAAATCTTCCGCGCACAGGGCCCCGGCGGTATCTTCATCATCACTTCCACCGTCTCGCCCGAACTGGCGCAGGCGCTGGCGGGCAAGGCTGCTGCGCATGGGGTCAGCCTGATCGATGTGGGCGTATCGGGCGGGCATCATTATGCGCTGGAAGGCAAGCTTTCGCTGTTCGTCGGCGGCGATGATGCTGTGGTGGCGCGCGCGCAGGGCTGGCTCGATGCGATCGGCACCACATCGCATCTTGGCCCGGTGGGGCGCGGGCTGACGGGCAAATTGCTCAACAATCTGGCCTGCATCGCCAATTACGGCCTCGCCGCCTCGATCCTCGATCTGGGTGTGGAGCTGGATTTTGACCGCGAGCAATTGCGCGAGGCATTGCAACGCGGTTCGGCGCAGAGCTTCGCGCTGCAGGTGGTACCCGGCATGATGGGGCTGCGCGAAGGGCAGACGGCAGAATCGGTGCGCGATCTGCGCAGTCTGCTGGAAAAGGACGTGCGCCTTTCGGCCCGGCTGGCCCCGGCAGACGATGTGGCGATGGTGGCCTTGCAGAACGCCTGTGAAGTGCTGCTGGCGCGAATGGACCGTGCGGCAGGCGAACTGGCCGAACGCGAGTAGCGGCGGTGGCTACCCGCGCCGGTAAACGCCGACGCTGGTGAACCTTCCCTCGCCATCGACTTCGAAAAAGCTGGCCATGTTGAGCACGCTGCCATCGGCCAGGCGCACTTCGACTTCGGCGGCCACAGCATCACTTCCGGGCACGATCCTGATCGGATGCGGCTGCGGCCCGCCCTTGGCGAACACGCCGGCATACATCTGCCGGATCGCCGCGAAGCCTTCCACCTGCCGGCCATCGGGCAAGGTAAACACAGCATCTGCGGCAAACAGTTTGAGCAGCGCTTCGATATCGGCGGAATTGACCGTGCGGTAATAGGCGCGGGCGAGGTTTTCGGTGTTCATCGTCTGCATGTGGGACCTGACCTCTTCTCTTGCCGCTACCAATGCGGGCGTTGCTGCATCGCCTGCCTGCGCGCACGCAGAATTTCGTCGCGCGCTTCGGGCGTCACTCTTGCCACATCGGCGGGCAGGGCGTCAGCGATTTCATCGAAGCTGACCTTGCGGATACTGGGGATCGGCTGGGCGCTGCAATGCGTCCACCGCCCCTGGATCACCCCGGTGCGATAGCCTGCCGTATCCAGCCAGTTGGCAACGCCCGGATCGCGCGCGCTCACCACCACGCGCCATCTGCCGTCGGAATCGGGCGGTGACTGGTGGCCGTTGAGGCTCGAATGATTGTTGTACCAGTCGGTCGTTTCGTAAATTGCATTGGTCAGGATCAGCGAACGATAGGGGCAGTGGTCGGGAATTCCGGTCTCGATGATCAGCGCCTCGTCATCGGCGAGATCATACACGGTTTCGTAATAGAACTGGCCTTCCAGCCCCCCGCCGGAGGTGAAATCGACCGGCTTGAACCGGTGGACCCAGCCTTCACCGCGCAATTGTTCGACATGATCGACAAACATCGGTCCCAGAAAGCCCATCGCCTGCGGCATCGCGCGCAGCCGCGCTTCGAGCGTTGCGGCGGGCACAAGGCCCCGGCCCATTGGCAGGTCGATCCGTTCGAGCGCCAGCGTTGGAGAAACCTCATTGGCCCAGTCCTGGCTCACCAGCCGCAGCAGCAGCCGGTTGGCGGCGGGGCGCAATTCCCACCATTGGCCGTCATAGCCAGCGGGCCTTGCGGCGCTGATGATGACCGAGAAACGATCGTCCCCATCCACCTCCAGCGCGTTGATATCGAGATGCGCGCGGCCCGATCCGGTTTCGGCATTGCGCGGCACCACCTGCCCGATCACCGCCTGGTTGAGGCTGCCGCGCGTGCCGGTGAGGCGATAGACGCCATCGGGCGCAATCCGCGCCGCGCGATAGATGGTATCGGCATTGGGTTGGCCCACCCCCAGCACCTGGCCGATGGTGGGCAGGAATTGCGGGAAATCGGGATCGCCCCCCAGCGTATCGAGCGTTACCGATCCCAGCGCCGCCAGCGCCAGCCGGGCGATTTCCTGCTGCACCTGCGGATCTTCGCGCTGTTCTTCGGGCAGGCGGGCGAGCATCTGGCGCGGCAGATCGCGCAGGCCGTCGATCATGTCCTGCCAGCCTTCGATTTCGATCGTCTCTTCGGCCACAGCCTCCCCTTCCTGCGCGCTTGCCGGTGCCACCGCCAGAAGACCCGCCAGCAGACCTGCCAGCAGGCCGAGAAACGCCGCAAACGGCAATCTGCGGACAATGCGCGCCATTGCCGCCATGGTTAGCGCCCGCGCCGCGCGCCGCACAATGGCCAAGCGTGACAAATGATCGCTATCGCCGCCGCGATGGCGCGGTTTGCGGCCAACCCGCCCGGTATCGCCGCCGCGTTCTATGCCGATGCTCACGCGAAAGAGGTTGCGCCTGCCCGCGTGGCGCGTTCAGATCGAACCGCAGAACCCGGCCCTGCCGCGCGCGGGCCTGAAGAAACTGGAGAGCGATGATGCGTTGCGAACCCCATCCGATTAGCGGAGCGGTGTACGAAGAGGTCGAAGGCGGGCTGGTGCGCGTGGAGGACAAGGATCGCGGCAAGGAAGGGCTGTTCAAGTGGAGCGGTGAATATGTCGAAGGCACGCTCACCATGGCCGATCCGCATTTCCTGCGCTTCATCGGCGGTCCGACGATGCGGCCGGAAAAGGACATCTTCTGGTCGGTAATGCCCCCCACTCCCGAACATGCCGAACAGATTTCGGCCAAGTTCAAGACCGGATCGGGCCGCGACGCGATGAACGCCGATGCTGGCGATGATGCCAAGCGCGCGGCGCAAAAGCCCAAGATGATCCTGCCCTACGTGCCCGATCCCGGCAAGGATACCGAACAGGGCAAGCGTTCGGTGGCGCATGTGCCGCAGCAATATTTCATCGACAATGACCGCAAGCCCGATCTGATTCCCGAAGTCTACAAGAAGTCCGCCCCCTATCCCGGCGGCACCAAACGCGTGGCCGTGGGGCGGTTTTTCGAAAAGCGGTTCCACGATCTGGAAGTCGAACGCATCTGGAAGAAATGCTGGCAGATGGTGGCCCGCGCCGATGATATTCCCGAAGTGGGCGATCATATCCTGTATCAGATCGCGCATCTCGAATATCTGATCGTGCGCACCGCCGAACACGAGATCAAGGCCTTCCCCAACGCCTGCCCGCACCGCGGCCGCCGCATCTGCGAACACGATGGCAAGCAGGCGCGGGTGTTCCGTTGCCCGTTCCACGGGTGGAGCTGGAACATCGACGGCAGCATGAAGGATATGACCTGCGAATGGGATTTTCCCGGCGTGCGGCAGGAAGAAGGCGATCTGACGGCGGTGAAGGTGGCGCAATGGGGCGGGTTCGTGTTCATCAACCCCGATCCCGATTGCATCAGCTTTGAAGAATACGCCGGGCCGGAAATGCTGGCGCATTACGAAAAGATCAACATGGCCGGGCGCTTCAAGATGCTCCACGTCGGCAAGGTGGTGAAAACCAACTGGAAGCTGATGCAGGAAGCTTTTCTGGAAGCCTATCATTCGATCGCCACGCACCCGCAATTGCTGCTGCAGGGCGGCGATCTGGCCGATACGCGCTATGATGTGTTCGGCAATTGGGGGCGATTGGGGCATATCAACGCCAGCGGTTCCAGCCCCCAGCGCGGGCTGGTGATGCCGCCCGAACGCACGCTGGAAATCTTCCGCATGATGGCCGATTACAACGCGGAATATCTGCGCGGGCTGATCGGCGACGAGGTGGATCAGTATTCGGATATCGAACTGGTCGAACAGACGTTCAACAATCTGTTCCCCAATTTCAGCCCCTGGGGCGGCTGGGCACGGATCGTCTATCGCTTCCGCCCGCATGGCGACAATCCTGACGAGTGCATTCTCGATGTGATGCTGCTCGCCCCCTGGCCCAAGGGCAAGCCCAAGCCGCCCGCAGCAAAACTGCACATGCTCGAAGAACACCAATCATGGACCGAATACGAGGATCTGGGCACGCTGGCGCGCATCTTCGATCAGGACGTGGCGAATGTGACGCAGGTGCTGAAAGGCCTCAAGACCAAGAACCCGCCGCATGTGATCTATTCGGACTATCAGGAATCGATCATCCGGGCGTTCCATGATCGTTACGAGCAGCGCCTTGGCCTGGAGGACGGTGAGTGAGCGAAATACCCCGCCTGTGTGCGGAGGCTCTTGCGCGTCCCGGCGGCACCGGCGTGATCGAATTCGAAGGCTGCTGGTACGATTGGGACGATCTGCGCAAGGTTCAGATCCGGCTTGATCATCTGCTGGCGACCAGCGGGCTTGCCGCCGATGCGCCGGTCACCTTCATCCCGCGCAACCGCCCCTGGGCGATCGCCGCGCTGTTCACCCTGCTGGCGCAGGGTCGCACTATCCGGATGGTCTATGCCTTCCAGTCGCCCGCCGGGATCGTGCGCGATATCGAGCGGTTGGCGGCGCCTATGGTGATTGCCGAGAGCGGCGAATTTGCGCCCGAAGTGATGGCTGCACTGGCCGCGGCAGGCTATGCCGGGATCGCGGTGGACGGGCTGGAGGCAATGGCGGTTGCCGGGGCCGAAGCCGTCTCCAGCCGCGCCGAATACACCCCGGCGGTGAAGGACCGGGTGGAAATCCTTACCAGCGGCACCACCGGCCCGCCCAAGCAGTTCCCGGTGGAATTCGCCATGATCGAAGGGCTGCTGACCGGCGGCACCGGGGCATCGCAGATGGCTTCTGCCGCCGATCAGCCACCGCAATTGCTGTATATGCCGATCGGCAATATCTCCGGCATCTATTCCACCATCCCCACTTTCCTGCGCGGCGCGCGCGCGGTGCTGCTGGACCGGTTCAAGGTCGATCTGTGGCGCGATTATGTGGCGCGGCACCAGCCGAAGGTAACGGGACTGCCGCCCGCAGGCGTGCAGATGGTGCTCGATGCCGATATCCCGAAGGAAGAACTGGCCGGGCTGATGGCGATCGGCACCGGCGCTGCGCCGCTCGATCCCTCGGTGCAAAGGGCGTTTGAAGAGCATTACGATATCCCCATCCTGATATCCTACGGCGCGACCGAATTCGGCGGGCCGGTCACCTCCACATCGCTGAAGGATATCGAGGAATTCGGCAGCGCCAAGCGTGGCAGCGTGGGCCGGGCGATCGGCGGGGCGCAATTGCGCGTGGTCGATCCGCAAAGCGGCGCGCAGCTTCCCTGCGGCACCGAAGGCCTGCTCGAAGTGATATCCCCGCGCATCGGGCCGGACTGGATCCGCACCTCCGACATCGCCATGATCGATGCCGACGGCTTCCTCTATCACCGGGGCAGGGCCGACGGGGCAATCATGCGCGGCGGTTTCAAGGTACTGCCCGAAACGATAGAGCGCGCGCTGCTGCTGCATCCAGCCATTTCGGCGGCGGGCGTGGTGGGGGTGAAGGACCGGCGGCTGGGCGAGGTTCCCGGCGCGGTGATCCAGCTTTCTCCCGGCGCGCTCGCTCCCTCGCCCGAAGCTATCGAAGCGCATCTGCGCGATCACGTGATGGCCACGCATATCCCCGTCCATTGGCGGTTTGTCGACGAATTGCCCAAGACGCTGTCGTTCAAGGTCCACCGCCCCGCGCTCATCGATCTGTTCGCCGATGTCGCGGCCGGGTGAGTTTTCAGGAGTAGCCTGCGTGCAAGCCGACAACCGCTTTCTCGACGATCTGACGCCGACCTCCAACCGGGTCGAAGCCGCAGAACTGCTGACCGATCCCGATCGGGCGCATTGGGATGCGGCCTGCGATGTGCTGGTGGTGGGCGTGGGGCTGGCGGGCGTCTGCGCAGGCCTGCGCGTATCCGAAGACCCGGCGCTGCAGGTGATCGCCATCGATCGCGCCGAAGGCGGCGGGGCGAGCAAGCTTTCGGGCGGCATCATCTATATGGGCGGCGGCACCCCGGCGCAGCGCGAGGCCG